>DPMX01000071.1 GCA_003540955.1 Gammaproteobacteria bacterium | reverse complement strand
ATAGTGTGTCAATTTCATAATACTGCGAGTGGTGTGGTGTCACCGAACTGCAATTACGTGCACTTGCCCGTCGAATAGCTACTGCCGAAAGCGTCGCTTGGTACGAAGATCTAGGTGTGCAGATGAACCGGCACTCGACGTTAGTTAGTTACCTCCATCGCCTCGTATGGCTTATCACCGGTAGTTTTGGTAAAACTGGAGCCCAGTTTTTGGTTAACCCTTTACGCCCGTTGATGAATAGCAACCCGAGTCTTAAGCGAAAATCGCCGGTTGCGGGCACACCATTAATCAGTAACCTAGTCCCTTGTAATGTGATCGCCGAGGAAATTCTCTCGGACCACCCGGACCGGTATCGTGGGATGATAATCGAGACTGCCAATCCTGCGCATTCGCTCGCTGACTCCCGCAAGTTCGTCAAAGCAATGCGTAAACTCGAATTTAGTGTCGTGATCGATGTCGCTATGACCGAAACTGCGCGACACGCTGATTATATCCTGCCGACGGCGACCCAATATGAGAAGGCCGAGGCAACGTTTTTCAACTACGAATTCCCACACAACTATTTTCATCTGCGCCATCCGATAATGTCCCCCCCAACCGACGCCGACGTTTTAACAGAAGCAGAGATTCATGCCCGCATCATCGAGGAGCTCGGCGAGATGCCGGAAGAAGTCGAGGGCTTGCGCAAAACACTCGAGCATCAAGGCCGTAAAGCTTTTGCACAGGCCTTCAATGAGGCGCAAGCAAATAACCCAGCGGTCCGCCGACTTGCCCCGGTAATATTGTACCGTTCTCTTGGCGCCTGCTTACCAGAAAACGTTGCCCCTGCCGCAGCACTATGGGACGTCGCTCATTTTGTCGCCCGACGACAACCCGACGCGCTAAGGCACGCGGGGCTGAAAGGTGAGGGTAGCACTCTCGGAGATGCACTCTTTGATCGAATCATCGACAGCCCGCGCGGTTTTATCTTTTCAGTGGAGGAACAAGAGGTGTCGTGGGATCGCGTGCGCACCCCTGATGGGCGCATCAACGCAAAGATCGACCAGCTAATCCCTGGTATCAAAAATCTCGCTGACGGCCCACGGGAATTCACGAGCCCAGAATATCCTTTCGTTTTGTCTGCCGGTGAACGCCGTGCCTACACTGCGAACACGATTTTACGTGATCCGAAATGGCGGAAAAAAGATCGCGATGGTGCTCTCCGTATATGTCCCGAAGATGCCGAGCGCTTATCACTCACTGACGGTGACCTGGCGAAACTCAGCACCGCAAGTGGAACAGCGGAGGTCGTAGTGGAGATTTCCGAACGCATGCAACCAGGACATATCTCTTTGCCGAACGGGCAAGGACTCGATAGCAATGTTGCGACTGACGAGTTATTGCGAGTTGGTACGGCACCGAATGAATTGACCGCATCCAGCCACCGCGATTTTTTCGCCGGCACTCCCTGGCACAAGATGGTCCCGGCACGAATAGAAGCACCTTAAAAGTGCTGTGTCACTTTAAATAATTTAATTGCTGTATGCCATTTTATTCAACATAATCACCTAGTACAGGTGCAACTCGCAGTGATGGATGGATACAGTCCACGCCAATCCGCCGATCGATCTCCTCATGCCAATGGTAGATCCGTCGTTCCTGGTAATTAAGTGGGACGCCGCGAAAACCAGGGGACTCAATCGTTTCCTGCATCGGTTCAGCGAGTTGTATATCCTCGTCCACAATACGATCGAAGTTCTCAATCCGAGTGTCCCATAAAGGATCACGCTCACCGCCACCCCAATCAGGCGCAAACCACAAGACTTCCATTACTGAAGTGCGAACCGTCTTCGGCCAGATAGCCACACATGGCATGCCTGTCGGCGCGATCGGCAAAATCAAATTAGGAAACAGGCTATAACTCGGATTGAAATGGCGTTCTATATCGGTGCTATTTTCCATCTCGAGCATACCCACAGTGCCCGGATCAACCCAGCCTTCGCGCCGATTTGGTGACAGCATCATTGAATGACCATTACGCCATAGGTGTACGCTTGTGCCTTGGTTATCAAAGATACGCTCCGTAGTACCTGGATGTAGTAGTTTAAAATGATAAACCTCTAAAAAATTTTCCATCAGGATTTTCACATTGCAGCGTACGTCTAATTCGCGTCTATCGACTAGACGCAGATGGCCTAAGGGTAAGTGGCGAAGGTAGCGTGCCAATGGAGAAATAAAATCGCTCAGCGGCTCCGCATCGAAATCCTCGCAGACGAATATCCAATTTTCGAAACGCTCACAGCGCACCGGCACAAGGCCACGACATGCTCTGTCAACATCTTTCCAATCACGCGGCTCCGTTACTTTATGCAAAGTGCCCTGACGATCGTAGGACCACCCGTGATAACCGCAAACGAGCAAGTTACCAACACGACCAGAACTTGTTCGAACAACAGGGGCACCACGGTGCCGACAAGTATTATAAAACGCGCGAACGTCTCCATCATCACCGTGAATTATTAGGATAGGTGCGCTTCCGTGCGTCCAGACTAAAAAGTGACCAGGCTCGGACAGTTGGTCAATATGCGCGGCATACAGCCACGTGCGTTGCCACATCGCGGTCCGCTCCAGTGCAAAGAAGTCGTCATCAATATAGCGTCCGGCTGGCACGTCGGGGAGCTCTGGAAATCCAACCGGTCTAGATAAGCGGGCTCGTTCACGCGCTACCCGGCTAATCCAATCGCTAATTGTTCCCGAATCCAGTCCGATGTCCTTCATTTTATGGGGCTGAGGTCATCGACCAATCGCGCGACCGTCCTTCAATTCAACATCCGCATCGCGCCACGCTTTTTTAAATCGTGCCAAAACTTCAAGAGCGCGATCCTCTTTTCCCTGTCGTTCTAAACTTTGCCAAACGCCGTGCAAAGCCCAACCATTTTCTGGATTGCGTCGCAGATCTTCCCAAAAGACTGTCTCTGCTTCTGCAGGGCGGTTTAATGTAAGCAATAATGCACCTAGTTCGTGCCTTACCGGATGGCCCCAAGATGGCGGTTCCATGTAATTCAAACCGTCTTCCAATCTAACGGCCGCCTCGAGATGAAATAGAGCTAGCAGAAAATCTTCGCGTCGCGTCGCGAGTTCAGATGCGAGAAGATAGCTCGCGATAGTGAGTAGCGTGCCACCAGAATTAACCCACGTCTTGTGATCTTGCATCTCATCCGTCGCGCTGACTGCCTTCAACGCAGCTAATTCACTCTCCGCATTGACCAAATCGTCGGTCGCGACAAAGGCACTACCGCGAACGAAATGCCATATCGCTGTGACAAATGGGTAAGCAGGATCGGGCGCCGGCAAACTAAGAATTTTTCCCCAATCCGCGAATCTCCTATAGGTGAGCATCGGCTTAACATATCGCCGCTGGAGGCCACCGCTTAAAGCTAGATACGGCTTCGACAAATTAGCGATCGTTTTAGCTGTAGCGATTGAGACTGCATAGTTACCCTGCAGCACAGACGCCATATGAATAAAGTCCATGGGATGTGGATCGTCGTGTTTTACATTTGAGGAAAGGCTTGCCACTCCAAGTGGGACTTTATGGTCTCCCCATTGTTTAAGGAACGCGCGATCGGCATCAATTGAACGTTTATTACTTTCGATCGCTTTGGTGTAGCGCCCGGTACGAATATAGATATGCGACGGCATATGGACCATGTGCCCAACCATCGGCATGGTCTCTGCTAAGCGTTCCGCGCTTGCAAGTGCAGCTTCAGGGCTTTGCGAATCCTCGAGTATATGGATGTGCAAATGATTCGCCCCCGGGTGGCTTATGTCACGCTCCATCACAGATTTCAACGCCGCCATTGCCGCTTCTATTCCCGGACGCGGCTTCCCATCGGGAGTCCAGTAATCCCAAGCAGATTTTTTCATCAGTGCCTCGACGAATAAAGTTTGCACTTCCGAGTCATGTGGATACTTTTCAGAAAGTGTTTTCAGTGCTTCGGCGTACACAACGTCTCTTTTATTTCGATTTGGCTCCGCGGTCTGGTCGTACAAGCTATTCAAGGCTTCGATCAATCCTCGTTCCTTCGGCGAAGCAAAATCCAGCAGCCCCATGGCCCGCTTGATCGCCTCTAAACCAGCACCAGTAGGATCGTCCGGAAATCCTAGATAACGACTATTGGGATTGGGTCCAATCGCGAGCGCTTCCCCCCAATGCGCCATGGAACAATCCAGGTCGACACGAGCTGCTTCGCGAAAAGAAATTAATGACTCGGGGAAGCGAAAGCCATAGAACAGACGCAGGCCTTGATCGAAATATTGTTGGGCCTTACTGGAGCAGTTGGATAACGGGTATGTATGGTCGCCGAGTCCCGTAAGTAGTGGTGCCAGTTGTTGACGATTTTCTTCGGCAACAATGATGCGAGAACAAAAGACCACGATTACCGCAATCGCTACACATCCAAGTCTACTAATTCGAGCGTGACTTCCACCACGCTTTCGCTTTCGGGGCAGGAAACCGGACCCTGCGCCGCAGAAAGAGAGATTGAAGTTCGATCCGTTAGGAGAATTCATTTAACTATAAATCTCATCGTCATTGGCTTCCAAATGAGTAATCACAATTTTCAGCGCATAAAGTACAGCGCGGGAGCACCGATCCTAACCACCTGTATAGCCTAAGAACAGTGGATCTTGCCACAATTGCATCAGATTCACTCTCGCTCGATGACCGGTAGAAGCAGGTATGATGGGTGCTCTGCATCGTGGAGGATCTCGTTCGTCGCAATAATAAAATCGGCAGTTGTCTCCTTGGCGATAATCCCACCTGTATTTGTATTACGATTGAAGCGGGGGAAATTACTGCTAGACACCTCTAATCGGATCTGATGCCCGGCCGCAAACATATTGGCAGTCGCAACGAGATCAATCTCAAGACGGTAGATCTCTCCAGGTGTAAGCATTTCCGGTTTGTCAAAACCACCTCGATAACGAGCACGTAAGATGCCGTCAGTTAATATCATTGCGCGGCCATCCGGGTAAACGTCGATCAGTTTGCCCGTAAAATCAGTGTCCACAGCAGAGGAGCGCACATACAAAACTAAGGTTATGGGCCCAGTTGCTTCGAGATCATTCAAAAGCGCGGGTGTTGTGTAGCACAACACATCAGTACGACTTTCTACCGCTTGCTGGTCGCGCGGCCCCGCGTTGGCAGCGACAAAAAGACCCGGTAAGAATGTCGCACCCCCGACAGTCGGTACCGGATCACGCGGATCATAAACATAGCTATCTGCTGGTTCGTTAGCGGGGCTCTCAGTAGAAAGTTTGCCTAATATGGAACCTGCCCGGCCGTCGCTGTGGAGATAATATTTCCGCCATTCCGTGTCAGGTAATGGCCAGTCTTGTTCTTCCCGCCATCGATCCGACCCCATAATGAAGAGTTTAACCGGGGGCTCAGTCTCTATTCCATTGTCATCTCCCTTTAGCCAACGATCGAACCAGCGGATCTGATCGTTGGTGACATCGGCAACACCGTCATGCGCCAGCAAGCCAAAGTTACGCTCAGCAAACACACCACCGTTGTAGCCATGTACCCATGGTCCGATAACAAGTTTTTGTGGGGTCGTCGCTTTCATAGCTTGGTAGTTGGCGAGCGTACCTCCCAGGAAAAGGTCGTACCAACCACCGAAATTGAGCGCCGGAACTGTAATGCGGTCATAGTATTCGCAGGGCGCGATTGCTCGCCAATAATCATCGTAGTCCGGATGAGCGATCCAGTCGCTAACGTAAGGAGCTAAGTCTGCCAGCTCAGGTAAATCACTCAGTGGTAAATGCCAGTACCGATCGGCTACTTCATCCCCTGCCTCAATGGCCACGCTTAAATCCGCATCCGTCGCTTCTCCGTGGCTTAAACGGCGCACCGCTTCTCCCACCCCGAACGTAGCAGTCGCCCATTGCAGAATAAAACCAAGTTGAAAAGCACCGCCTTGATAAGTCCATTTTTCATAATACTGGTCGGTTGTAATGAACGGTGCTATCGCTTTCAACGCAGGGGGATCTTCGAGCGCAGCAAGCCATTGAGTCGCCCCGTAGTAAGAGGCTCCCATCATCCCAACTGCGCCACTCGACCACCTTTGCGTTGCTGCCCAGGCAATCGTATCGATCCCGTCGTTCGCTTCTTGGAAATAGGGGTCAAACTCTCCTCCCGATTGAAAGGTCCCGCGACAATCCTGTACCACGACTGCATAGCCCGCGTGTGCAATGCGCAGAATATCGCCCGCTAGAAACAGGAGGACCGGTTGCTCCTTGTTGTACGGTAACCGCATGAGAATGACTGGATAGCGACCGGCATCCGCTGGGCGATAGACGTCGGTTGCCAAGTTGACTCCGTCACGCATTGTCACCTGCAAGTTCTTTTCAATCGTCAATACCATTTCGAAGTCTCCATCACAATTTCTCGTATCGAACTTAGCCTGGCAAAAAATCGTAACGCTTTATTCGCAATCGAAAAGCAATATATTGTTTATATACTTTAGTGCAGTTTTACTATCAAACTCAGCAATCCCAGCCCTATCGGTCGCTGACGTCCATGTCGACTCTTGCAAAGTCCAAAACGTGGTCTCAAGTACAACCGATCCGGAAAATTTTCATTTCAAAGAAGTCTACCAATACTTTAGTAGTCAACCATTAATTTTCAATCTACGTGAAACTCCAGTCACAAAATGAGTTAACAAGCGTTAAGACGTCAAGTAACTAGGTGATTTGTTAAACGTGATATATTTGTACTCGGTTTTTTCAACTACTGATAGCATAACGGCCAGGTAAAGTGTTATGAGCGTCTGCCAAACCAAGTGGGTTCAGTTAGTGCTTTTTACGATCTTGATATTACTGGTGGGTGGGGTCGGTGGTTGCGCACGAACGGTCATTGGAACGGCCGCGGATACTGCGCTTACGTTAGTAAAAGTACCGATAAAAGCTGGCAGCGCAATCATCGGTGCCATTGATGACGACGACGAAGATTAAATTCCCGGCAATAGTGATTGCTACAGGATAAGCTCACGTAAATTCTAACACCCAAATAATTTCTCCAGAGTTCATATATTGACAAGGAATCGATTCTCTACTGGATATCACGATGGTAGTTGAGGAATTTAGTCTCGGGCCGCTATCCAATCTCGACAGTACCCACAACCACAGGGATGAGGCAAGCATATTAAATAATACCTGTTATCTGGACCCTACAACGTAGAAGTCGCCGCCATCCTTGCCTAGCGCTCTTACCATGGGATAATCTCGCCCCCTTCAAGATTTATCATTTAAGGATGGGATCCATGACGGAGTTTGATACGGTGATCAAGAGCGGAATGGTCATCGATGGTTTACGTTCACCACGCTATCGTGGGGACATCGCGATAAAAGATGGGCTCATCGTTGAGATCGGCCACATCGAATCCCACCGGGCGACCAAGGTATTGG
>DPMX01000267.1 GCA_003540955.1 Gammaproteobacteria bacterium | reverse complement strand
CTAAGAATGATAGAGGACCGGACTCGAAATAATCGTCTGATACGATAAACAAGCCTGAAGAGGCCTGAGCTGTCAGCAATAAGATCATTACGATAACTGACAATGAGCCGAGAGGGTTATGGCCGCCTGTAGCGCTCGGCTCCCGTTTAAAGAAGTCCCCGAGGTGGGCGAAAACTTGGGTCGGCTTAGGCACCAGCGCTCGATAGCGAACCGGTGGTGGCCCAAAAAATCCCCAGACGTAGCGGAAGGCTAATAATCCAAGAATGATATAGCCACAATAGAAGTGCCATCCGATGTTAGCGAACGACATGAACTCACCGAAGCTCCATCCGGCCACAACGGCCGTTGCAAATACCCAATGCCACAATCTGGTTACCGGGTCCCAAATTTTTTCAAGGCGCAGCTGTCTCAAGTAGGGTTACTCTTTTTCCCGGAAATCGTCGTGGCAACCTTTGCAGGAATCACCAACCCCACCAATCTTGCTCTTTAACGCATCGAGTCCATTCCCCGCCACGGCGGCTAACTCTTCTATAGCGGCGTCATATAACTTTCCCGCTTCAGCGACCTTGGGGTAGGTGCTCCAAATTTCGGGCAGCGAATGAGTTTTGCCTGGATATTTATCTTTACCGGTTCCTTGCGCCCAGGCGTCACCAATGTCTAGTTGCATCAGTAGCTTTAGGTTGTTGACTAGTTTGACCGCTTGGTCCGCGTTGTAGGGTATTTCTCCTTTCGCCATGCGGAACAAGGGCATAACGCTGAAGGTGCGTAGCTCCATTTCACCTTGGCGGGCTTTTATTAGTTGTAAATTAGGGTCCTCGTCAGCAGCAAAAGCATTTGTCGCTATGGTGGCCACCAGCATAGTCAGGAACAAAGATAGTATTTTTTTCATTGCGTTCTCCTCTTTGGTTTTTTGGTTCAGCGCCGATGGGGCGAGCTTAAGTCTACAAAATTACTGATTGAACGATACGCCACCCTCCGGCGTCTACCCTCGAGCACTTTAAGGCGATAGATTCCGCTGTACAGTCGTGCCCGTATTTTGGTTTACTGTTCAAATCGGCATAGCGTATCATCGTGTATGATCCGCGCGGCGCAGCAAACTGGAATAAACTCGATTTATTGGAAAATAAGTATGGAGAGGTGCCAGAGTGGTCGAATGGGGCTGACTCGAAATCAGTTGAGCGTCTAGCGCGTTCCGGGGGTTCGAATCCCTCCCTCTCCGCCAAATGAGCTGTAATCGAAGTTTCCAGGTGTGATTATCGCTAATTGACACACCAGCAGGCCGAGTGGTTGTCTCGTAATTCACAGTTATCACAGAGTGCGTGGTTCGCATTTCCTAAAGTATCTACTCGCGTGCTGCAACCCATGAGATCATTTCCTGAAACTTAGCCTCACCGTCTTTGAGTGTTGCTTGAAGGTCCGAAAGGTCTTCGTAAAATGTGCTGTCCGATGCGCCTTCAAGTTCAAGACCCTCCGCGTATGTGCCCATCGCCCCTCGATCGATCAAACTCTTATAACGTTTGACCATCATAGGATGGTTATTCGCCATCATACGCGCGATCTCGACGCTTGCGCATTCAAGGGCCTCATTATCCAGATAGATTTGCTGTACTAATCCCCAAGTAAGTGCTAGCTTGGCCTCGATCGGGAAAGAACTCATAGTTGCAAACTTCGCGTTGTTAATGCCGCATACCTGGATTAGGCGCTGGGATAGTCGACGTCCCGGGTGTACACCATACTTGGCGTGATTGTCCATGAATACTGCGCGCGGAGAGGCCAATAGGACGTCACAAGCCAGAGCGAGCTCAAAACCACCCGTTACCGCGGGGCCATTCACTGCGCCGATGACAGGGAATGGGCAGTCCCATATTGCACGCCAAGGATCAGTACTTCCGGAAATATCGCCATCGAGGTATTCATCAAGTTTCCCGATGTCTAGGCCAACGGCGAAACCACGCCCTTCTCCCCGGAGAACGACAGCGCGTACTTCGTCATTGTTGGGATCTGCGTCCGCACGATGGCTGATCGCATCGAAAGCCTGTGCAATCGATTGCATTAGGTCGACACTCATAGTGTTAAACGTCTCAGGACTGTTCAGGGTTACGACATAGATCCCATCGTTACCCAGGATCCTGTCCACTAGAACTTCTTTCTTTGGACCGTACTCGCTGATCCGTGTTCGATCCGTCATGCTTCGCCCCTTCGGAATTTTTACCGTTATCAAGCCAATATTTTACGCGAAAATTTGATTAATAAAGAGTTTTCAGATTCTTCTTGATTCAAGTTTCGGCAAGATGTGTTCGCCGAAAATATCGATATCGTTTTCGAAGTCAGGAACCGCAAACATGCAGGCACCTATTTTAGCTTCGTCAGAAATGCGGTCGAGATATTTTGCAACTGTACTATAGCCGCCCACCAGGGTAGGCAAATCCATAAACATTTTTTTGCGTTTTAAACTCTCTGCCATTCTTTCGGAATTGTCGAGCTCTGCACTGCCACTAAGGTTAGCAATAGCCGCCTCATCGGCCCCTGTAACAATGTGTTCAAAACGGACATTTGCGGCCGCGTCTGTCTCTGCGACTATAACGTTAAATAATGCAATCGTTCCTACATCACGCTTCAAAGTACGTGCTATTGATTGTAATTGTTCGGTAACATTTTTAAACCATTTAATGTCAGCCTCTATATCGTTAGTGTTTCCACCGGCGATTACAAAATTGCGATCACCGCATGCGGCAGTAAAGGCTATTCCTTTCGCTGACTGTCCAGCGCATACCAACGGGATAGGTGTTGTCGGTATTGGTTTGATATGGGCATCGTTCAATTCAAAGTAACGGCCCTTGAAGTTTGACGTACCAGTCTCCCATAGGTCTTTTAGCACAGCAACATACTCAGTTGCATAATCGTAACGGTACTCGAAATGCTGGTCGCCGGGCCATAATCCTAACTGAGCAAACTCATCTTTGAACCATCCTGACACGATATTGAGTCCGAACCGACCGGGACACACAGCTTCTATCGTTGTAGCCATACGTGCCGCAACCGCAGGATGTAGTGATAGGTTCGTAACGGATGGAATTAACTTAATGCGAGATGTTATTGGTGCTAGTGATGCTGTTAATGTGAGCGAGTCAAGAGCGTAATCCCAGTATTCAGTCTCACCGCCAAAACCGCGGAATTTTACCATCGACAATGCAAAATCAAAGCCTAGGGATTCACACTTTAGGGTTACATCACGGTTTAATTCCCACGTAGGCCATGTTGCGGGGACATTTTTCGACATAATGAAACCGCCTTTCGCGATCGGTAGAAAAACTCCGATTCCCATCATGATGTAGGGCGACTATATAACTTATGACTTATCTAGAAAGGTTGTAGAAATCTCAAAATCTGTGAATGTACGTTTCTGTAAATTAATGTAAAGTCTATATACACAAACGGCGTTGTCAACGCTGTGCTCCTAAAAGGTGTTAGATAAGTACATCGGATTCGAGTTGGGTTTGAGAAGTTCTATGACAGACTCTAACTTATGCAACCAGTCTAGGGCGACGCAATGATTCGGGCTAATTTGTGGGCAGGGTATTATGAATAAACGTATCAAAGTTATCTTTCCTGTACCTCTGTCAGAACACACACGAGAATTGATAGAGACGCAAATCCCAAAGGAATATGTTGGAGCTGAATACGCAGTGGAGTTTGTTGGGTCCAAGCGATTTATGAGTTTGGCGGATAGTTACTACGATTTTTATGTCATGGACACGATCATCTTAGAAGCTGGGGTGCGGGCCGAGGAGGAGGGGTTTGATGCCGTATGCATCAACACTGTCAGTGATTCCGGCTTATATGCGCTTCGTTCGCGGTTGAGTATCCCAGTGATTGCGCCTGGGCAGTCCTCTTTCCATATCGCCTGCACTCTTGGCCATAAGTTCTCAATATTAACTATGTGGGAGCCTTGGAAGGCGATGTATAGAAAAACACTGCGAGATTATCAACTTGAAAATCGTCTTGCTTCTGTGCGTCACATAGACACACGACCGGACGTACAAGAACTACTTGAAGGTAAAGAAGATCTCGTTTTTGAACTCTTAGAAAGGGAAGGCAAAAAGGCCGTAGAAGAAGATGGAGCTGATGTTCTTGTGCTTGGCTCTACGACTATGCACCAATCTCACGCTTACCTACAAAAACGGTTTTCTGTTCCTGTCCTCAATCCCGGGGTCATCGCTTATAAGCTCTGTGAGATGTATTTAAGTTTGGGATTATCTCATTCTAAAACGGCATTTCCGGATCCGGAAAATATCCAGGACGATAGCCTGTTTCCGGGTTAGCAGGGGCAGCTTTCTATTGCGGGAATCCAGTGTTCAAATATCGGAGACTGTTGCTCTCGTTTGAGCGGACGGTCTGAATAGTGCTAAGGATCGATCTTGCTATACGTAACTTTTGGCGTTGTTGTCGATTATTGAAACCATGATGATCTCAAGCAGATGGGCAATTACGCGAACGCTGGGAAAATTTCAAACTAATGCTAGTCGTGATCGTGACTTACGAGTGGGAAAACGGGACGAGAAGGAAAACTGATGATGGTTGAGAAGGCGAAATCAGAACGTATCCCCGGCTACTGTGCATTGTGTTGGTCGAGTTGCGGTTGTATTTCTATAGTTGAAGATGGGTGTCTGATCGCTGTCGAACCTGATCCAGAACATCCAACGGGTAAAAGCCTATGTGGTAAAGGAAAAGCTGCGCCCGAGTATATTTACAGCGACGCGCGCGTTCTCCACCCGATGAAACGTACACGGCCGAAAGGAGATCCGGACCCGGGTTGGGAGCAGATAAGTTGGGAGGAAGCCCTGGATACGACGGCGGCGGAACTAAAGCGTATCCAGAGGAGGTCCGGCGCAGAATCAATTGCTTTTAGCATTACAACTAGTGCCGGAACTGCGATGCAGGATGGCTATCCGTTTGTGGAACGGTTAAGACAGGCTTTCGGGACGCCTAACGCGGTCGCGTCGATCGAACTTTGTGCGTTTGCGAAGGATTTCGTATATCCGCATACGTTTGGTGTACCCATGCCGATGAGTGACGTCTCTAATAGTGATTGCGTAATCCTATGGGGAAATAATCCGGGTACGACATGGCTTGCTTTCGGTACGAGGGTGGCCGAAGCGAAGAAGCGTGGCGCGAAGTTAGTTGTGGTGGATCCAGTCCGAGTCGGCGCTGCGGCTAAGGCGGACGAGTGGTTACAGGTACGGCCCGGTACAGATGGTGCGCTGGCGCTCTCGATTGCAAATGTGATGATAAAGGAAGATCTTTTTGACGGTGATTTTGTTCGCGAATGGACCAATGGCCCATTTTTTGTGCGCGACGATAACGGACAATTCATAACTGGTGCAGATTTGGAACAAGGCGGAGATCCTAAACTTCGAGTAGTTTGGGACGAAGCTCAAGCGCGACTGGCATACTACGACACGCAGATCGGAACCTACGCTGATTCAAAAATAGGTGTAGTAGCAGCGTTGGTCGGTGCACGCGAAATCGAAACCATCCACGGCACAAAGATTTGCCGGCCGGCGTTTGAGCGCTACCGAGATCTGTGTAATGAATATTCTCCAGAACGTACGGAAGAGATCACTTGGATTTCGGCTGATCAAATTCGGGCAACG
>DPMX01000177.1:12844-13108 GCA_003540955.1 Gammaproteobacteria bacterium | reverse complement strand
CAGTCCGTATTCGGCGATCATGGTTGGTTGGGCGGTTGGCACCTTTTGGATGGGCAAACTGTTTGACCGGTTTGGTATACAACTCCCTATCTTAATCGGCGTTGTGGGGTTCGGAACGGGCTTCGTGATATCGGCCCATGCTTCAAATATATGGATGTTTGCCGCGGCTAATGGGATTTTGATAGGCATGCTCGGAATCTCGTCGCTATTCGCGCCGTTGATGGCCGATGTCTCGCATTGGTTTGATCGTCGTCGCGGCATTGC
>DPMX01000177.1:10440-12535 GCA_003540955.1 Gammaproteobacteria bacterium | reverse complement strand
CGCTCGCCGCGACCGGACAATACGCCGCTGGTGCGATTTGGCCATCGGTTCTGCATCACTTTATCGGCTTAGTCGGTTGGCGGCACACGTATATCGGAATCGGTATCTTTTGTGTAGCCACGATGTTGCCTTTGAGTTTAGTGATGCACAGGCGCGTTACCGTTCACGCGATGGGAGCGACGCAAAAAATACTCGCTGATCGTCCACCTCTCTCGTTAGGAATCACCAATAGAAGGGCGCAAATCGTGCTTTGTATCGCCGGGGTTAGTTGTTGTATTGCTATGGCAATGCCACAAGTACACTTGATTTCGATGTGTGTCGGTCTCGGATTTGGCCCCGCAGTCGGTGCTCAGATGTTGGCCCTAATGCTCGGTTGTGGTGTGGTTAGCCGGTTAAGTTTTGGAGTAATCATGGACCGTGTCGGAGGCCTACATGCGTTACTCCTAGCATCGAGTTTACAGTGCATTGCTTTATTTTTTTTCCTCCCCGCGCGAGGACTTATGCCCCTCTATGTCGTTTCAGCGATGTTTGGATTGTTCCAAGGCGGACTCGTTCCTTGCTACGCTCTCATTATTCGGGAGTATTTCAAACCATCCGAAGCGGGGGCGCGTATCGGGTTGGTTCTCATGGGTACCCTCGTCGGGATGGCTTTGGGTGGTTGGATGTCCGGCGCAATTTACGATTGGACTAGGTCTTACTCATTGGCATTTATAAATGGCATTGGTTGGAATTTTGTTAACATCGGGATTGTCGTGTTTTTGTTATGGCGCAGAAATCTTGCGCCCAACCTACATCGTGCTACAGCGTAAATTGTACCGACTAATGCTACGTCCGCGGTGGGTTTCATTACCTGAGGTAATTGACAGCCTCGAACTCTTGCTCCCCACCTTAGTTAAACTCGCTCGTTCTCGAAGGCAACGTATAACGATCAGATAATTGTTTTTTACTTGCCTTGCGACTGGCTACTAGTGCAAGTGTGGGCGTAGCACAATGAAAACTAACACGTCGCGATGCTCCTGAAGCGTACCTAAACGCTGGTTCGACATTTACTAAGATAACGCTTCGCATTCAACGAATGCAGGGGATCGCAAAAAGATCGAACCGACGCTAAAGGTGACTTTGCAGTCAGAATGTGATAACTATGCCGGACCGTTGTTTAATTGTAGATTCTAGTTTAGATAATAAGCGTTGAATGAGGATTTACCAATGGATAATGATGATATCGGCGACGACGAATTCAGTCTGGACGATGACCTGGCGTTGCAATCCCCAAATGACACCGCATCAAATTCGAAAACCATCTTTGATTCACGGCGGCGCATTGAAGAGTTCCGGGAATTGACTCGATTACGCAAGTTACTCGACGATGATGAACTAGTTCTTGATTTGACATGACCGAATTTAGATTTCGGGTTCAACCTCGGCGGCCCTGCCCGGATCGCAACGCAACGCAACAATGTGCGTGATGCAGCCACGGTTGTAAATTTTACATCCACAAAAAGTCATAGCGATCCTGTAGTTCTTCCGCTCCGGATGCGCGGCGCTATTTCATTCTGGCCCTATTCGATAAAATCTCCAATAGGAAATATGAGAGAAGCATCATGAAGAAAACTGATCACGCATTATCGGATATCAAGGTCCTCGACCTTACTCGTGCAGTAGCGGGACCCACCTGTACGCGTATGCTCGTCGAAATGGGCGCAGAGGTGATCAAGGTAGAGCCGGCGCCAAACGGAGACATGATTCGCCCAATTTCAGTGTATAAAAACGATCGCAGTTTATACTTCGTGCAACAAAATCGAGGTAAGAAAAGCGTCTGCATTGATCTTAAGGACCCACGAGGTATCGCACTCGTCGCGGAATTAGTTGGGAAAGTCGACGTCGTCGTTGAAAATTTCCGACCGGGTGTGATGGATGCGATGGGCCTAGGCTATGATCGATTACGCCAACTCAAAGGCGATATTATCCTCTGCTCAATATCGACCTTCGGCCAGACTGGGCCACTGTCGCAAACTCCCGGCTACGATTTCATTGCCCAGGCCTACTCGGGGATTACCTCAATGATAGGAGAACCGGACGAGCCACCGTGCCTCCC
>DPMX01000177.1:0-10137 GCA_003540955.1 Gammaproteobacteria bacterium | reverse complement strand
GGAGACCCGGACGAGCCACCGTGCCTCCCGGGGGCCGCTATTGGTGATGCAAGTACCGGAGTCCATGGTGCTCTAGCCGTGTTGGCCGCGATCCATCATCGGAATCGCACGGGGGAAGGTGATCACCTCGACGTAGCATTGGTGGATGTCTACTACTCGTATCACGAAGCGAACGTGCATGTCCATAGTGGGAGCGGCGGCACTGTAAGCCCAACGCGTCAGGGAAGTCATTTTAGTTATCTATGTCCGTGTGGCGTGTTCCGTGGCACCGGTGGTTTCTTGATCATTATGGCAATGCTACGTCACTGGCCGGATTTCTGTCGAGCAATAGAAAGACCAGACCTCAGCGAAGATCCAACCTTATCCGATGATCCGGGAAGGTTGGCACGGCGGGACGAATTGACCGAGATCATCGAAACATGGCTGACCAAGTTTCCAGATATCCAAACTGCAGTTGATCACCTTGGTAACTTCGACGTTCCATGCGCACCAATACTCTCAGTCGGAGAGACCCTAGAAAATCCTCACCTACGTGAACGCGGGACAGTTCGCACGGTTGACGACCCCCTACACGGTCCGTTTGAGATGCCGGGGCACCCCATCAAGTGGCGCCGCCTGCCGAACAATATTCCATTGGAAGCGCCGACCTTGGGTCAACACAACGAATCAATTTTAGCTAACGTACTCGAACGCTCGGCAGAAGATATCGATACGTTGTCACGCGATGGGGTTTTGTTTTCGAAAAACCACTGAACGCTAACCAAATGGAAACTATAGAAATAGGAGGTATTAGTTACTATTACATAGATACGGGCAATGGTGCCTCATTGGTTTTGCTGGGTGGGACAATCGGGACAGCAAAAAGTGATTTCTCAAAACAGATCGACTCCTTTAGCGCCGACTATCGGGTGATCGCACCCGAACGGCGAGGCTACGGCCATACGCGCCCGCCAAATCGAGACTACCCAGACGATTTCTACCAGCGTGACGCTAAAGATATGGCCGCCTTCATAAAGGCGCTAAAACTTGGGCCCGCCACCGTATTTGGATGGAGCGAAGGTGCAGACGTCGCATTGTGCTTGGGCGCGTTGTATCCGGAAACAGTGTCGCGATTAGTTGTGTGGGGTGGGCTCGCCGAAGTCACAGCAGATGACATCGAGATCTTCGAAGCGCGTCGTGACGTCAGTTTGTGGCCCACCAAAGTATGTGACGCGCTGACGGAGGCTTATGGAGAAACCTACTGGAAAACCACCTGGTGGAAATGGTGCGATGTGATGGTGCGCCTACATGGGCAAGGCGGGAATGTCCGCTTAGCTCCGATCGAACAAATATCATGCCCAACGATGGTCATTCACGGCGCCGAAGATACGCTCGTGCGAACAAATCACGCGGTGACTATACATAATCGAATCCAGGGATCAGTACTGAAGATAATGGATGGTTGTGGTCACAGTCCACATATAACGCATACCGAAAACTTCCATCAGTTGGTCCGAAAATTCATCAACGACTAAAGTCAGTAGCAATTCCCTGTCTTTGTGGTCAAATAGACTTACGCAATGCGATGTTAGAGTATTTGTAGCTCACTTTTTGTTATTTTCAAAATAATAACAACACGGAGAGGGTGGCATGCAATTCGGAATTATGTTCGATACCCATATCGATAAATGGGAACTTATTCGTTACGCCGAGGAACTTGGCTATGACACCGCCTGGGTCCCGGACTCGCAGATGATTTGGTCCGACTGCTACGCAACAATGGCACTGGCGGCAGTTAATACAAAACGGATTAAAATAGGAACGGGTGTCGCGATCACTGGTACTCGGATTGCGCCGGTTACAGCCCATTCTATTGCGTCGATTGCCCAGCTAGCGCCGGGTCGAGTCTTTCTCGGTATCGGAACTGGCCACACCGCTATGCGCGTCATGGGGCAAGATCCTATGGGAGTTAAAGATTTCCGAGAATACCTGCGGGTAGTTCGCGGACTACTTGCAGGAGAAGAAGTCGATTACACCTACGACGGTAAAACTCGGGATATAGCCTTCATTCACCGGGATCGCTACTTCATCAATCTCGATAAACCGATACCGATATATGTAGCTGCCAACGGACCGTTAGTATTGCAGGCCACTGGTACCTACGGCGATGGTTGGATGACGATTTCAGTGGATCCTAATGAGATAGCTGCATCACAAAAACAGATCGAACATGGTGCAAAAAAAGCCGGACGTAAACTTCCAGCTAACTTTCATAAAGCCTGTGTTACCTCTGCCTGTGTGTTGCGTGCCGGAGATAAACTCACCGATGACCGAGTAATCGACGAAACTGGCTCTATGGTTACATGCGTATTACATTTTGCCTGGGAGGTTTGGAAGCAACACGGTGAAAAGGACGAACTCATCCCACCCTTCTTCGCCGATCAGTGGGAACAATATTGCCGGCGCGTTGAGGAGTATACCCTTCCTGAATCAGCCCGCTTTCGACAAATCCACAACGGCCACTGCACGTTTCTACAGCCGGAAGAACGTATCTTCGTGACACCAGAAGCCATAGAGAACACGTGTATCGTGGGCTCGCCAACCGAAATTACGTCGCGCTTGCAAAGCCTCTCCGATGCAGGACTCGATGAAGTTGTGTTCCTACCTCCCGCGGATCACCAGCGTAGAGTGTTCCGAGATCTCGCCGAGTCGGTAATCCCTGCGTTTCGGTAAGCTTACTCCTGACCAACCGCTACCTTAACGTGGCGGTTAACCTTCCAGGCGTTCCATTTTTTCATATTCTCATGTGCATCACGCACATGCTGCTCAAAGACCTCCGATTGCGCGGCGTTGGCAGCAGAAAATTCGAGGCGGTAGCCGTTCGGATCATGAAAATAGATTGAAGAAAACATACCGTGGTCTATCGGTCCTTCAACCTCGATCTCAAGTCTCTCGAGCCTGTCCTTCCATGCGTGCAGAGCTTCATGATCGGCGAGACCCATGGCAAAGTGCAGGTCCAAGCCCCAGCGCGTTTTATACAACTCCTTCGGATCATCGCCTGGGTGATCCGGTACATCAAAGAAAGCGATGTAATTTGCTTTCCCACCGACGTGACTTCCTATATCAAAGAACAGATGCATAAACACATCCGGCTCACCTGTAGTCGGATGAACATGGTTGTGCAACGCCATTTTCATTGGGAAACCCAAAGTATCTTCATAAAACACACGGGTTTCTTCGGCATCTCGACAACGGTAAGCGGAGTGGTGGAGTCCAGATACTGGTGGTTGTTCTGGGTCTACTGGTCGGTTCGTCATAGAACCCTCACTCAGGTCGTTTCTGCAAACAATTCATATAATAGCTGAAAATTCTAGGGAATACTGATCGGGTAACAGCACCAATACCTACGGAGAAATAATGTTATGGGCGTAGGTTGACAGAACTGACAGTAATCAAAGTTACATTACCCAGCTTATTCGCTAAACCAAGTACATTGGTTTTCGACACACCGGATAATTTTCTCCTGTGTAGATGAGGGCACGCATGTCGCGGTCTTCAAATGCAATCTACAGCCATGTTCCGTCACTGTTTTGTTCATTAAATCTAACGTCCCCTTGGCGCGCGAGTTCACTATTGCATCTTCGCAACCATAACTCGGATGGTTAAGCTTGATACTTTTGCAGTCCGCGTCAATTTCACAAGCACCTGATTGATTAATATTTATTGTCATCTGATCAAAATATTTATTGCAGCGATCCGCGCCACTATCCATCGAAAAATACAGCATACCAGCCAGTATAAATGGCCCAAAAAACGCACTAAAAAATATCAATTTCTTTAGCATCTAGATAAGCTCCCCGTTCCTTTGTTGCGCTCTCGATCGGGCCCTTGGATGTAGAAAATTGCGTTGCTAATTCTGTGTGATCATATTGCGCTAACGCAACAGGTGTCAGATTAGAGTGTGAACGTTGACAGAACTGATAAACAACTAATATTCGAGGTCGTCGATTATATGAAAACCACACCCAAACCACTCGAAGGAGTACGCGTTCTGGATTTGACTCGTTACCTCGCCGGACCGTACTGCACCATGCTATTGGCTGGACTCGGTGCCGAAGTAATTAAGATTGAACCACCCGAACGAGGCGATATATATCGTAATCGCGCACCGTTTGCTGGTCCGAAAGGGGTGTCCGAACACCCCCAGTCTCCAGATGACATCGGACTTGGGCTTATCCATCGTGCGCGAAATAAAAAGAGTATTACGCTGAACCTGCATTCAGAAGAAGGTCAATCATTACTCCGCAGTATGTGCGCAAATGTTGATATTGTAGTCGAGAACTATTCACCGGGAATACTTGCGGAAATCGGATGCGGCTACGATAGGTTAAAACAAATAAATGAAAAAATTATTGTGTGTTCTATGTCTGGCTTTGGTCAAAATGGACCAATGCGGGATTGGCGTGCTTACGACCCGATCGGACAAGCGATGGGCGGGATCATGGCAATAACCGGCTTTCCTGACAAAACACCGATCCGTTGTGGAGCGGCTATCGCCGATACGGTAACACCACTGGTGGGAGTGATAGGGATTCTCTCTGCGCTGCTGCGCCGGGGCATTACCGGTAAAGGCGATTGGGTAGACGTTGCAATGTTAGATGTTCTCGCTTTCCTACTACCCGAAGTAATCGAGTTTTATCAAGGCGATATGATGAAGTTTCCATTAGAAAATCGCCATCCGGGAGGCGTCCCATTTAATACCTTCGCGGCGATCGATGGGCACGTATCCCTAGCTTGTATAACGGATAAAGACTGGCACGCCTTGTTACAGGCAATGGGCCGAAACGATTTGATCGACGATACGCGTTTCACCCACGTTATCGAACGTCGCGAGAATCTCGAAACGGTAGAGACTTTGGTCGCCGATTGGGTAAGTACACAAAAACGCGATACCGTTGTCGAGATTTTACAACGGCACAAGGTCGTTTGCGGCCCAGTTCTAAGTCTGGACGAAGTAATAGGAAGCGCTCAACTTCGTGCGCGCAATATGTTTCCTGAACTTGAGTTGCCGACGGGAGAGGTTATCCCTAACGCCTTTGGTCTCGGTATACCAATCCGTTTTACGGAAAACCCCCTGAATTTCGATCAAGCGGCGCCAACGCTAGGAGAACACAACGCAGCGGTTTATCGTTCCCTCGCTGGTATCGATGAAACCGAATTGGAGGGACTTCGCCAACGCGGAGTCGTGTAGATCGTCAAGACTGCCGTAGAAACAAGTATAGTGGTCCGGTCCCTTACCTCTTTTGTTCGGCCTAGGTGCTCTTTTCGATCGAATTTGTAGTGACCAGACCTAACGAGCAGGATTATTTTAAATTCGATTTTTTAGGAGGCTAGCATGATAGTTAAGGCCGCTATACACCGAGAAACCAACAAACCGCTTACCATCGAAAACGTCGACCTAGCGGACCCAAGTCCGGATGAAGTCCTGGTCAAAACAATAGCTTGTGGGGTTTGCCACAGTGACCTACATGCGTTACACGGGGCGATACCGTCGAAACCACCGACGATCCTCGGGCACGAGCCGGCTGGCGTTGTGCTAGCTGTTGGTGATCGCGTGCGCAATGTCTCCGTCGGCGATCATGTAATTGCGTGTACCTCGATGTTCTGTGGTAATTGTACGCAATGCATACAGGGGCGGCCACATTTGTGCGTAGACCGCGGCGCTTGCCTACGTGGCGAACATGAAACTCCAAGGATCACTCTCGGCGGAGAAACTATCCATCAATTTGCAGATCTCGGTGGGTTCGCAGAGGCAATGCTACTGCACCATCGTGCAGTCGTTAGCATCGATAAGGATATTCCTTTGGACCGCGCCGCATTAGTCGGCTGCGCGGTGACGACAGGCGTTGGTGCAGCCCTGAATACGGCTCAAGTGACACCTGGATCGACGGTTGCCGTATTCGGAGCCGGTGGTGTTGGCACCTCAGTGATGCAGGGTGCTCGCATCGCCGGCGCACGACAGATCATCGCCATTGATGTGTTGGATGATAAACTCAAAAATGCCGAAATCTTCGGCGCGACTAACGTGATTAACTCCACTAGCGTTGACCCGGTTAAAGCGATCCGTAAAATGACGGGCGGCGGTGCGGATTTCGCGTTTGAAGTTGTCGGCGTACCTCATTTATTGGAACAAGCGTTCTATTGCCTAGCACCACATGGTACTGCGATTCTCGTCGGTGCTATCCCAATCGGTGAAATGATCTCTGTAAACGCTGGCCATTTCTTTTTAGAAAAACGCATCCTTGGTTGCATGATGGGCTCTAATCGATTCACGATCGACGCACCTCATTATCTAGAACTTTATCGCCAAGGGCGCCTTGACCTCGATGCTATGGTCAGCCAACACGAACCGCTTGAGCGAATCGATGAAGCATTCACAGCGATGGAAAGTGGCGAGGTCACCCGCACTGTGCTGATGTTCGATTGACCCCCTCTAAAGTTACAACAACTAATCTGATACGAGACACATTATGTCCATGCTCGATAAGCAAGATCTCAGCGTCAAGATCGAAAACTATGTCGCAATAGTCGAAATCCAACGACCTCCCCACAATTTTTTCGACGTCGATCTAATTAACCAAATTGCAGACGTCTATGAGGCCCTTGATACTCTAGAAAGTTGTCGCGCGATTGTATTATGCGCACAAGGGAAAAACTTTTGCGCAGGTGCTAACTTCGGTGCTGGTGAGGCCGGAAATGTGAAAGACAATTCACAAGGTAAATTGTCAAATTCACTTTATAATGAAGCGGTGCGTCTATTTCGCTGCCGAAAACCGACAATTGCAGCTGTTCAGGGGGCAGCCATTGGCGGTGGGCTCGGACTAGCCGCATCAGCCGACTTCCGAGTAGCTTGCCCGGAAGCCCGCTTTAGTGCCAACTTCACCAAGCTCGGGTTTCATCCCGGGTTCGGCCTTACCGTGACTCTACCAGAGCTGATCGGCAAACAACGAGCGAGTCTAATGTGTCTAACATCCCGCAGGCTAAATGGTGAGCAAGCCCATGCGTGGGGTCTGGCTGATGCTTGCGTTCCACGTGAAAACGTTCGTGAGGCGGCAGTTAATGTAGCGAAGGAAATCGCCGGTTGTGCACCACTAGCGGTGCGATCAACCCGGACTACACTGCGGCTTGGACTCGCGGAAAAGGTTGCGCGACAAACGGAACACGAGCTCATCGAACAAAACGTTTTACGTATGAGCATGGATTGGAAGGAAGGAATCAAAGCTGCGGCCGAACGGCGAGAGCCTGTGTTTACAGGTAGATGAATTATAAAAACAACACCGCGCTTGCCGTTACTTACACTAAAAGCACGAGTCCCGAGATTCCACAAGTTATATCATTTGTCACAGCATGGACAAACCTGTCAAAGAAAATTGGTAAATCATTCCTTTCACGATTTTGACTTATGAATTTCAGCCTTAAGCGAATTTTTCGAACAAATGATATTTCTTTGCGAAAGCTCGAATCTTATTAATAATATCTAGACTCACTCGATAATATCTGGTCGTGACTGGGTTTTTACACTCGATTTCGGCTCGGCTTTTTTGACCCGTATTTTGTTGCCAGCGACCCTAATGCCGTTCAGCATTTTCATCGCGGCCTTAGCATCGCCAGGTTTTGGGATCTCAACGAAGCCAAAACCTTTAGAGTGCCCCGTCTCTTTATCCATCACGAGGGTGCACGACTGCACCGCGCCGTATTTTTCGAATAACACACGGATTTCTTGTTCGGTAGTACTGCGAGAGAGGTTACGTACCAGTAATTTCATTGTACTCAAGATAAATCACTAGAAAATGAGGCGCGTTTTCAACGCCTTAAACAACCCGATTGCGTCAAAGCTTTCATGTCCTATATTTTTCGCCACACGCTGGCAAGCCACGGCTGCTGTGCCCGCGGTACACCCTTAGGCCGATAATAATGTGTTAACTCGACGAACGCCGCCATATCCATATAAGTTCGCCATTGAACCAAGTCACGATAAGCACCGTAGCGCTCCCCGCTCCAGCCTTCTTCATTATGGCCACGTGGATTGGAGGTAAACAAAACACCACCTGGTTTTAAACTCATATAAAGCTCGTCTAGTACCTCCGGGAGAGCGACACCAGGCACATGAAACAAAACGGCATTGGCAAAAATTCCATCAAACCTTGAGACTGGCAAGTCGAGTGCCAAAATATCCTGCAACCATACCTCGCAGCCACTATACTCTCTTGCCATCTCGACAAATCTTGGCGCGCCATCTAGACCGATCGCGCTGTGCCCACGCTCGACAAAGGTTTTAAGATCTCGCCCTGGCCCGCACCCAAGGTCAAGAATATCAAATGGCTCGGAACCCTTTATATGCTCTAGCAACGCATCGATATTTTGACTGACATCGTGGTCGCGTGTTCCACGCCAAAACGAATCGGCCTGCACTTCATAGTGACCGATAGTCCTCTTAGAAATTTGATCCAGTGGTGGTTTCGATTTAGGCACTAAGCTTGCACGCGATTTTTCTCTAAAGTTCAATACGTCATACTCCACAGTAACTAATATACTATTTGATCGAAATAAGGTCTCATTCTATGGCTCTTTCCCTTATCGGAGCAGGCTTTGGCCGAACCGGCACAATGTCTGCGAAAACCGCGCTAGAAATACTCGGGTTGGGACCATGCCACCATATGATTGAAGTCAATAACAATGACATGCAACGTATTATTTGGCGTAAAATTGCCGCCGCAGAGTCCCGCGATTGGGATACCGCGTTCGCAGGATACCGCGCTGCGGTCGATTGGCCTTCGGCTTTCTACTGGAGGGAACTGGCCGATTATTATCCAGAAGCAAAAGTCTTGCTTACGGTACGTAGCGCTGAAAGCTGGTACGAAAGTATGACCAAGACCATCTTTCCCACAATCTCTGCAATAACGGACAGTAGCTCCATCGCCGTCGAACTGATCCGTAAACGCGTTTTCCGCGGTGTGCTCTATGATAAAAAACATGCTATTGACATGTATAATAAAAACATAGCCGATGCTCAATCCACTTTAGACTCTGATCGATTGCTAACCTACAACGTAAATGATGGTTGGGAGCCACTTTGCCATTTCCTAGGAGTCCCTATTCCCCATCAGACTTTTCCACACACAAACTCTTCAATTGAATTTAATTTGAGACAAAAAAATGGTGCTTAAAAAACCAAGAAATACACTCCCACTAATATTAATTGGGTGATTTGCGATGAATCCAACTCATACGGCGTCTCGTGGAATTCCGGTATCCTGGTCACTGCCCCACCCGCAACTTCTTAGGAGTCAACTATGGCAGACTTGCTAATAGAAAAAAATAACAGCATCGCGACACTAACGTTCAACCGTCCCGAGGCGCGAAACGCTTTAAGTAATGATATGCGTCGTGACTTACGCGATGCTCTTGCGGAACTCGAATACGACGATACGATCCGTTGCATTATAATGAGAGGGGCCGGCGAGCATTTCATGGCTGGGGGCGACGTCAAACGAATGGCCAAAGATATCGACAACCCTCCTGCAGAAATCCGTGCCTCATTTACTCAGCGCATCCACGACTTGCACCCGATTATGTTTACCATGCGACGGATGTCAAAACCGATCATCGCAAGCGTAGCGGGAGCGGCGGCTGGTGCTGGAGTAAGTATGGCTCTCGCTTGCGATCTTATTATTGCGGCGGACGATGCATTTTTCACACTGGCATACATACATATAGGTACAACGCCCGACGGGTCAGCGTCATTTAATCTACCGCGCGCAGTCGGGATAAAAAAAGCCATGGAGATAGCATTACTTGGTGATCGTTTCGGCGCCAACACAGCTCGGGACATCGGCATGATTAATTTTGTCGTGCCGTCCGCGAACTTAAAAGAGGAAACAAATAAGCTAGCCCTTCGACTAGTCGAAGGACCAACCCATGTGTATGGCAACACCAAACGCTTGTTATATAGATCACTTGAGAACATGTGGGAATCGCAACTCCAACTCGAAGGAGAAACATTCGCAGATTGCGCGGCACGAGACGATTTCGCCGAAGGCGTGACAGCGTTCGTAGAGAAAAGAAAGCCAAATTTCACAGGGACTTAAAAATAATATG
>DPMX01000174.1 GCA_003540955.1 Gammaproteobacteria bacterium | reverse complement strand
GGTATCGGTTTAACTTGAATTTGGAGTTGATTAGATTGGACACGACGGGTTTTTACCGACTGTCTGAATGGATCAAACTCAAATAGCGATCGCGACGACTGAACGATCTGTGTAGTTAATGTCAGAGGGTTTAGCGTCATGGTGCCGCTCGTTTGAGGGAAAATCGAAAAGCGACGCTCAAATACTTCGTACCGCTTATTGTTACGCGTGGTTTGTGTAGTTCTGTCTTTACCGAGCCGCTTGATGATGACGTCGGTATCGGCACTCGGTTCCGTTAGATTTGCATCGTTAAGTTCGACTAGGCGTAGAAGTCTAGCAGTAAGGATGATTTGCTCTTGAACGTACGGCGTTGCGTTGTCGACTTCGATTTCGAGGATCAGGCTGGTGTCAGTTATCCCGGGGCTGCTACTGTTGCGAGGGTGGATGTTGATAGTGGTCCTGGTGCTTCGATCATTCCCGAATGCAATCTCAGGAATTACAAGTCGACCTGGTTCTCTCACCAAGGCTTCGAGTACCCATGTTGTAGTGTGTGAGTTTCGTCCGTTAATCCATTGTACCGACGTCTGTCGGTTGCGTCCTAGGATATCAACGAGAGGTTCGAGAACTCCAAAGTCTGGCTCTGCGCTGATCTTTGAATCCGCAGTGAATATTATCTGAAACGATTCGTTAGCTACCGGTCTATCAGGTAGAACAGATACGCGAATTTCTGCGGCATGTGCCGCATTGAAGCCCATTGTCAACATCGTCAAGACAAGAAATCTCAATAATAGAGATGTATCCCTCATTTTAGTCATAACGGTGGGCGGAAGGATCGCGCTTGGGTTGTACCTGTATTTTCGTAACACAATGCAGTAATAGTTCCGAGTAAAATCATCGAAGGCAGTCGATATCCGACGCGAGTATTTATTTGTATTGGTAGCATGGATAGAGAAGAAACTTGATCGCGACAACATCGATATCGCTAAATGTTTTAGCGATCTAAATATTCGATTTATTATCACCATGATCGTGCCCGTCGCCCATTTCGCCGATGTTTCGTCTGATATTCGTGTTCAAATTTTCGTCGTAATAGTCCGCCGGGATCGTCTGGAATTTTCCGTAGCCATTGTTCAGTTGCCTGTGCGTTCTCTTGTTCAGAATTTAATGCTGCTTGCGTCTGCGCCTCAGAATCCTCCTCGCCGTCTAAACTTTCGGTCCCGCCAGAAAGCTCCTCCCGGTCGCTTTCTGTTGGCGGTGGGGGGGCAGTTTGCTTGGATGAGTTGCCGGCTTTAGGTTCCTTGCGAGATTGTCCCTCCAACCCATGTTTCGGATTATCGCCGCTATTGGCGTTTTCGTTCGTCTGCTGGGATGAGTTACCGGCTTTAGGTTTCTTGCGAGATTGTCCATCTAACCCGTGTTTCGGATTATCGTCGCTATTTGCGTTTTCGTTCGTTTGCTCGGTTTGCTCAAGCAGTTCTTCTAGCAATGCCTTATTATGCAGTGCATCTTGATGATCATTAACCTGAGACAATGTATTGCCGTATGCGGCGATTGCCTCTTCGAGGCGGCCAAGGCGGGCTAATGCATTACCCTTGTTGTATTGCGCTTCAGCGTTATTGTTCTCACCAATTTCAGCAACAACATCTTCGAATCTTTCTGCCCTATACTTCGCTGTTGCACGCCAATCTCCGTTTTGGAACTTTTTTGCAGCGGTATCGAACTCGCCTCGATCAAATTGAATCTGAGCCTCTTGATCGGGGGTTAACCACCAGCCTGCCTGCGCATGTTCCGAATACGTCACTACAAAAATGCTAGCTGTAATATAAATAGCCAATATCCCCCGTCGAAATGCGAAGGGGATGATCGGAATGAGTCCAAGTAGCAGCCATGGACCTACCTCGATCCACCGATCGGCGAGTACCTTCGTGTTCGACGTGTTGGATTGGTTAAATTTGTCATCCATCACAGCTAACAGCGCCTGAACATCTTTTTCGCCGGTCGCTACGGTTTGATAGATTCCGTTGCCTGTAGTGGCGAGTTTCCGTAATGGTGCTGGTTGTAGCGGCTCTAATATGATATTGCCCTTTCGATCCTTTATGAACCCGCCGTTCTCATCAGGAATCGGTGCGCCATCTGCCGTCCCAACCCCGAGGATTGACAGTCGCATTTCGTTTGCCGTTATTACAGATTCTGCATGGCTCAATTCTAATTCTCCGATACCATCCGTCACCAAAAATAATTCCCCATTGGTCACTCCAGATTGTTTGAGTAGTTCTATTCCTTTTTCGATAGCGCTCGCTCCATTACTTCCTTGGCTCGGCATGATACCGGTGCGGAGAGCTGGGAGTTGGGATTCAATTGTCGCAACATCATTCGTTAACGGGGTGACGACGTAGGGTTCTGCGGCGTAAACAACGAGCGCAGTTTGTCCGTCGCGGCGTTGTCGTAAGATATCTATAATTTTAAATTTGGCTCGTTCGAGGCGGCTAGGGCTGATGTCGGTCGCGTCCATTGAGCGCGACAAATCAAGCAAAATTACCAATGCTGATTCGTCTCGAAATACGGGGGTTGGAAGACGTTCCCACGTCGGTCCGGCGAGAGCCACAATGGCTATCGCACCGCTTAAGACACATGCGCCAAAGCTAAGTCGGCTGCGTTGGACACCTCTTTGAACTAGTAGATAAGGTAAAAGGCGTTCATCACAAATGGTGCGCCATGTAGCGGCCGCGGCACTGCCGTGGAATAGCCGCCAACACAACACTGCGAAGGGTAGCAATAATGCGAACCATTCGGGTCGCAGAAAGTGAAATTCAGAGAGATTGAATGTAGTCATTCTCTAAAGCTGATAAGGGCAACTGCCACACCGCTGAGGAGCAGGGCAAGCGCAAGGGGCCAAGGAAATAAGGGGGTAGTTGGGCGAAAATGTTCTCCACCATGCTCTACAGGCTCTAATTTGTCGATTACGGCATATATCGATTCAAGTTCCTCTACGTCGCGTGCTCGGAAATACTGGCCTTGCGTGTTTTCTGCTACGGTGCGCAAAGTTTTTTCATCAAGGTCACGCGAGGGGTTATAGCGAAAACTGCCAAATAGGCGTTTGACCATAATTTCATCCGCTCCGATCCCGATGGTGTGTATCGTTAGTCCGGCTTCAGCGGCAAGTTCAGCAGCACGTTCTGGGCCGATCACCCCAGCGGTGTTCGCCCCGTCGGTAACTAATATTAATACTTTGTCTTCGGAATCATTGTCCCGTAACCGCTTCACTGCAAGTCCAATTGCGTCACCAATAGCGGTACTTGGTCCGGCAAGTCCGATAACGGTTTCATCAAGTAGTTGCGCTACGGTCGGACGGTCGAATGTCAAGGGCACGTGCAGGTAGGCTTGAGTGCCAAATAACACTAAGCCCAATCTGTCGCCAACTCTGCGCTTTATAAAATCACTTAGAACTTTTTTAGTTGCAGTGAGGCGATCCACTCGTTGACCATCTAGGACAAAGTCAATTTCTTGCATACTTTTAGACAAATCAACAGCAAGCATTAGGTCTCTTCCACTGATTGGCACCTCAATTGGCTCGCCAAGCCATTGCGGTCGCGCAGCTGCCAGCAAGAAAAAAAACCAGGCGGCGAGTGCTAGCCAGAAAATGGATCTTGATGTAACTGTATTGCTGTCGCCTTTCTCAAAAACCGAGAAATCTTCTAGTGCAGGCACTCTTAATGCTGAAGTGGTAGCAGTGCTAGCGCTAGTTAGCAATCGTCTATATATGAATGGAAGTGGCAGCGCGCCTAGCACCCACGGCCAAACTATCTGAATCATTTCTGAGTTTTCCCAGGAACGCGCAAGTCAACCAACCATAACCGAAACGCCCTTAATGCGGTGTCAGCATTAATAGATTCTTCACGGCGGTAGGGCGCACGCTCGAGGGCAGACTTTAGCGTTTCCGCAGTGTCGCCGCTCTTGCTTAGAGTGTTAAGCCGCGCACTCCAGGCGGCGCCGGTTTCCGCAGCCGCAGTGCGAGAAGGGTCTGTAGCTAGTGCTGCTCTACGCGCGAGTCGAGAAAGCTCCTGAGCAAGCCGGTGCGTGTCACGATGTTCGTTATAGCTTGACTCAATATTTTGCAGTTCGTTCAAAGCACTGCGCTTAATGCGGTGACGGTTATACCACTTCCAATACAAGACTGCAGCGATGATAGCTATAATTATAGCCCCAATGGTAAGCCACCAACCGGGAGCAGGTGGCCACCAGCTGATTGGCTTTGGTAGATGGATGTCTCGCAGGGGTATCTCAGCCGGATCCATTAATATAATCCTAGTAGGCGTTGCACTACGGGTAGCGGTTCGTCGGTAGTAGTGAGTCGACTCATTAATATGCGGTAGTTGCTGCTCAGTTTTTTGATCCGCTCATAGCGTGCCGAAAAATTCTCCGTGTAGCGCTGGTTTATGGAGTCATTGCCGAATATGATTTCAAGATCAGACATGCCGTTTGTGACTTTGCCGCGCCCGTTGGTTGACGGTAGCGCAGCTTCAAACGGATCGTTGATAAATAATATTGCTACGTCGTTGTGTTGCGCCAGATGTGCGAGATCCGATTCGCATGTATCGTTGTATTCACGAAAATCACTTATCATGAAGATCAAACTCCCAGGTTTTGCTATACGCCTCAATCGTGCAAGCGCTTTTCCAAGAGAGCGCGAAGCTGTTTCGTTCATAGCTGGTTCGGCCAGTTTCCCGGCGTCCACTAGTTTTTTTAATAATCGGATGACTCCTGATTTCCCGCGATCTGGTGGATTTTCATGATGCGTACCTGCGGTAAACACAAGGCCTCCTACTCTATCGCCGGATTGTTGTGCCTTCCAAGCTATGAGCGCGGCCGTTCGCGCAGCCTGTACGCTCTTGAATACCCCTTGTGTCCCGAAAAACATCGATGGGGAAAAATCGCAACATATGTAAACCGGGCGCTCGCGCTCTTCTCTAAAAACCTTTGTGTGCGGTCGCCCGGTACGCGCGGTAACTCGCCAATCAAGCGTACGAAAATCATCGCCTGCTTGATAGGGTCGTGATTCGACATAATCCATACCGCGGCCCTTCAACGCCGACACATAGCCACCGGTTTGCTGTGCGCGAGTGGATCGAGTCCATGATGGTAGGAGACTTGCCGGCCGGTATAGAGACATTAAATCCTTTAACGTCGGTTCGACTCGCTCCTTTGTATCAATATCGAGCCCGATGTGATCGGCCTTTGTCTTACTGCTGGATAGGATCATATGACTGGAAAGGATATGAATTAGGGTACGGCAATACGCGAAATTAGTTCAGTGATGAACCGCTCGGCTGTGATGCCATCGGCCGCCGCTTCATAGTTTAGGATGATTCTGTGGCGTAAAACGTCAGGAGCAATTGCTTGGATATCGTCAGGGCCAACATAGTCACGACCGGCGAGCCACGCATGAGCACGGGCGCAACGATCGAGCGCG
>DPMX01000144.1 GCA_003540955.1 Gammaproteobacteria bacterium | reverse complement strand
CTGTATTGATCCCTGCGCTAACCAACTGTCGCCGAAATGCGAGACGAAGGGGTGCGTTACGAAACCAAATACCGTGACTCCTGGCACTAATGCGCCCCTAAAATTCATTGCCCTAGCCGCCGCGTCGTTATGCATCGGATTACCGCTATCCGCGGCATCGTTATAGGCAGTCACAAGACGCGTTGCGGGAAGAGTCTCGATCTTCATATTTGGTAGTTCCTTAGATGTTTGGCGGCTTAGTATACTAATTTTCCAAACTTTCTAGACACTCCCATTCGTTTGTCGATACGCTAAGTCGAACAACACCTGTGATAATCTAATTCAAATTTTCTACTAATCCGAGTCCTGAGGCAGAACGTATGAGCGACAATTTAAACGTATTCCATATCATGAAGACTGCGCGACCAATGCGCCGGTTAAAGTCGGACCCCGTTCCCCAGGCCCTCCTAGAAGAAATTCTTGACGCTGCAAGTTGTGCGCCAAATAGCTTAAACACGCAGCCTTACAGATTTCTTGTAGTCCGCGATCATGCAAGTAAGGCATTTTTTGGCGAGCGCTACGACGCGGCAATGCAGCCGAGATTTTCGCCGATGGTCACAGATCCGAACGACAGATCGCCTACAGCACGCAATGTACGCACCGCGCTCGCGCTTGGTAAACGCCTCAAAGACGTCCCTGTGCTGCTATTCATATGTGGCAAACGCGACTGGCCAATGGGGGTCCCCGCAGCAAAGCGCAGAGGTTTAGCCCCGCCAAGTTATGGCTCCGTTTTTCCCTGCGTACAAAATATTTTGCTTGGTTGTCGAGCGAAGGGTCTGGGCGCTAGCCTTACCACCATGCATCAAGTTTTCGAAGCCGAATTATGTGAAAAACTGCAGATCCCCGATACCTATGGCATCGTTGCCGTGTTGCCAATCGGATATCCTGAGGGAAATTTCGGACCGGTGACGCGGAAACCTTCCACTGACCTCACCTACCTAGATCTTTGGGGCATCGCACCTGAAAGTTAACCGTCGGAGTATTGGAATGGGTATGTTAGTTAACGGAATTTGGCAAGATGACGACGTTGTCGGTTTTGTTCGGGATGGAAAGAATGTGCGATTCAATAGTGGATTTCATGATTGGATTAAAGAGGATGCGTCCGCGACGTTTAATCCCGAAGCCTCCCGTTATGCCTTGTATCTAAATCGAACGTGCCCGTGGTCTCATCGGGCCTCAGTGACAAGGGAGCTCAAAGGACTTGGATCTGTAATCGACGAAGTGTTGCTTGAGCCGTCCATGGGCGCGCAATGTTGGTGGTTTGGAAACTCGGGGGAATACACAGATCCTGCAATCGGTGCAACCCACTTACATGAGCTTTATTCAGCCTCAGATCCACAGTTTACAGGCCGAGTCAGTGTTCCTGTTTTGTGGGATAAAAAGTTAAAGAGAATCGTAAACAACGACTCCGGCGCACTAGCTCGCATGTTTAATACAGAATTCAACCAGTTTGCCAAATTTCCCGAAGTAGATTTTTATCCGGAGGCCCTGCGAGATGAGATCGACGAATTTAATGACTACGTAGCTGATCGCCTAAACGACGGTGTCTATCGTTGCCTATTAGCTAAGAACCAGGCGGACTACGAACTCGCGTTTGATCGACTATTTGAAGCGCTCGATTTCCTGGACCATCACCTTTCAACACTGCGCTATCTTCTTGGGGCAACGCCAACTGAACCAGATTGGCGATTATTTGCGTGCCTTGTACGCTTCGACTCTATCTATTATTCCCTCTACAACTGCAATCTCAGACGAATCGTCGATTACCCCAACCTGTGGGGATATACTCGTGACCTTTATCAGATACCGAATGTGGCACGCACAGTTGATATGGAGGATATCAAAAAAGGCTATTATAGAGTTATCTCACGAGACGGTATCGTGCCCAAGGGACCATCGATCGACTTAAATGAACCACACTCTCGGGGAGATCTTTGACGGCTAGGCTTACTTTGACAACTCACCCGCCGTAATACCTCGATTATTGAACACAGTGCGCGCAGCACTCAATCCATTCAAGCTCGCGGGGAAACCAGCATACACGGCCATTTGCATTATCACTTCGAGGATCTCTGTAGGTTTGCACCCGGCATTCAGTGCGCCCCCTATATGGGATTTTAGCTGCGGTTCAGCATTACCGAGAGCGGTTAGCGCGGCAACAGTCGCTAACTCTCGCGACCTTAAGTCGAGTCCAGGTCTTGAGACCACGTCACCGTAGGCAAAATTCGCGATCCACACACCCAATTCGGGTGCAATATCAGTAAGCGTATCAAGCCTCCGTTTCGTGTCACCCCCTGTAATGATATCGAGAGTCGCCATACCGCGAGCGCGGTTATCGGTATAGCCGGGACTCGCATATGCAGTGGTGATCACACTCAAAATTAGTGTTGCCAAAAACATAAATGCCTTGATCATGATGATGCCCCTTTTAGGAAAGACCGGAGTATTTATTCGAAGCGCATCAACGCTTCTTGTGTAAATGACGCAATAAGTTTTCGATCTTTGGACCATACATGGCCGCAGGCAACGCCGCGACCACGATCAGCCACTAGTGGTCGCTGATCGACGAAGTGCCACTTGTTCATATCAATCGGTCGATGGAACCACATCGCGTGATCCAAGCTTACAAAAAAAATCTCGGGTGAGCCCCACGTTAGCCCGAACGGTAGAAGCAAATTATCGGAAAGTGACTCGTCACTTTGATAAGCAAGCATGGCGGCATGCAATTTAGGATCGTCAGCAACATTTCCAGCCGCTCGGATCCACATTCGGATTCCCTGTTCCGCAGACATCCCGTTTGCAGACCAGGGGGCATTAACAACTCGAACATCGATCCCGTGCGGGCGCAGTGCCCACTCCGCTGAAAACGGCAAAGGATCCTGATTCGTCATTAATTCAAGATAAGTCGGTAACGACTCCGGTTCAGGGAGTTGATCAAAATCGGCCGGTATTTTTTCCGCAATAGTCTCGCCAACGGTATGAGTGGTAAAGGACGCGCTCATTTCAAACGCTACCCTATCGCCTTGGCTCGCAGAAACGCGTCGGGTACTGAAGCTACGCCCATCCCTTAGTCGATTTACGCGGTAATCGATCGATTCTCCCGGCCGGCCGGCGCGTAAGAAATAAGCATGGATCGAATGCACAAACCGGTCCTCGTCTACCGTCGCCAAGGCCGTCGCAGTCCCCTGACCGAGAAAATGTCCACCATAGGTACCGTCCGCGCCATCGCCACTCGATCCTTTTCCGCGATATAAATCTACATCGAGTCGGGTCGGGCGCAATATTTCAACGAGGTCTTCAAGTGCCTTAGACATTTCGTCTCCTTTGTGAATTTTCTCAATGAGAATGTGAATAAAAAGGCACACGGTAAGACATGGCGCCGAGATCCGCCAGAGTCTATACTTTAACGCATATAGGAAGCGGCGCATTCACCCATACACAACCTAACTACAGTATAGGTAGAACTGTTCAGCATATCTGACAACCAAGCGTATGACTCTAACGCACCTTAACTAAGCACGAAAAGCAACTCCATCACGCAAATGTCACCATTATTTAATCGGAACAAAATCGAAGGCGACCTCAATGCAAACGGCTATTCGACTGTTCTAGATTTGCTAAGTACAGACCAGTGCATGAGTTTAAAATCCACTTATTCAATTGCTTCCGCCTATAGAAAGCGTATTGTCATGGCACAACATGGTTTCGGACGAGGAGAGTACAAGTATTTTGATTATCCGCTGCCTCACATAGTCGAAGACATCCGCGCGGCATGCTATGCCGCGTTGTACCCAATAGCCAATCGGTGGCATACAGCCATGAAACTCTCCGGCGATTTTCCTCCTTCTCACCACGACTATCTCAAACGATGCCACAGTGCCGGCCAGACGCTCGCAACTCCACTGATACTGAGTTACCGTAAAGGAGATTACAACTGTTTACACCAAGACTTATACGGCGAGCATGTTTTCCCGTTGCAATTATCAGTGCTGCTTTCATCTCCAGGGAGGGATTTTGAAGGGGGCGAGTTTATCCTCGTCGAACAAGGATCGCACATGCAGTCACGATCGCTGGTTGTCCCGCTGGGGATAGGCGATGGCGTAATCTTTCCAGTACGTTATCGCCCGGAGCAAGGGGCTCATAGCCCAAACCGCGTAAATCTGCAGCATGGTGTCAGCCGATTAACAAGTGGGAAACGTTACGTATTGGGTGTAAATTTTCATGATGCGTGTTAGTCGGGATTAAAATAGAGAGCGGAATGACCTTGTCAGACCTAAACCGTTCTCTACTTCAGTATACTGAAATAGGGCTTGGTCTATTCTAAGCGTCCCTCATTCTTATCACAGTAAGCTGGAATCGGGCGGTAAATCGCCCTAATTTCCTCCAACGAGCGAGTATCGACAAATGGATACCGAGAATGAATTGTTTGTTGATCAAATTGCAATTGGTCCTATGCGCAACTTTTCCTACGTCCTCGGCTCCCACCATACGCGCGAAGTAGTCATCGTTGATCCGGCCTGGGACGTCGAAGGGATCCTCAGGCGCGTAAATGAATTAGGATACGCTTTAACAGGCACGCTAGTAACGCATTATCATCCGGATCACATCGGCGTACGGCGCTAAAAACGAGCGCCCGTTAGTGTTTAGTCTGGGAAAGGTATCAATCATCGCCGTG
>DPMX01000001.1 GCA_003540955.1 Gammaproteobacteria bacterium | reverse complement strand
CAGACCCCTACGCCAGCTAACAGATCTCGATAGCTCACCCACAGAGCTTGCGCGGCTTCGACATCTGAAGCGAGTACGCCACCATAGCTGCCGTAAAACGGTAATGAATTAAACACCTTGCCATAGCTTCCGTTTGTCGACATCAATGGCATAACGCCGCGGACCTCACCACCAGAGTGTGCAACAAGCGTATTACATCGACATCCAAGTAAATGCAGCAAAAAGGAGCGGTAGGTACGGGAATGATAGAACGTACCGTCCGGATGTTTATTCACAAACGTCGCAAAGGGTTCCTCCCAATCTTTTTCCAGGTAATCTACAGCAATCTTGACATGGCTCATGGGTTAAACTGACGCAACCAGGACTCTAAACTCAGCAATGACCAAATAAGCAAGCGCTTATTCGCCTTACCGGACGTGTGTGATTCAATCGTTGAAGCAACAAATTCCGGCCGGATAAAATCATGCAACCGGCAACGTTCGCTAAGCAACCGGCTCCGTACGAAACCTTCACTGCGACCTCGAAACCAGCTCTCGTCTGGCGCGCTAAAACCCTGTTTCCGTGCCCCCGTCACGGCGTCCGGAAGAATACACTCCATTGCTTTTCGCAATATGACCTTCCCAGTCGTTGCATTCATACCTGCATAGGCCATTTTTTTACGAGGTAAGTTTTCGTCCAACGTCCGAAGCTTGTCCAAGCTCGCAAGTTTTTGCGTCACCGGGATCTGACACGCGTAGTCGACCAGGTCGTTATCTAGAAATGGAACGCGGGCCTCCATAGAATTCGCCATCGAAAGTTTATCTTCTACGACTAAAAGACCATGCAGAAATGTCTTACATTCAAAATACAACGATTGTTGTATCTGCTCGTCCCTGTTTGAGGCCACTACCGTGTCACCAAAGACACCTTGAAAAGCCTGCAGTGTGTGCGCACCAGGCGTAAAGCCTCCAATCTCCTGAGAAAGCCCGGTGATTGCATCCTTTGTATACGCGGTATCTTTCTCATCATCTGCCACAAGTCGCTTCCAATAATGATAGTAGTTAGAGACAAATTCATCGCGACTTGAACCCACGGCGGCGGCATACCGCCAGGGATAACCGCCAAACAACTCATCGCCACCAGCACCCGACATCACGACCTTAACAAACTTGCTCGCAAGGCGAGCGACCAACGCATTGGGATAACACTGCCCGACGCGTAGATCCTCAAGGTGCCAAATTAGTCTATCTAGGACCGCTTCCATATCACCAGAGTGAAGCACCACCTCATAGTGTTCAGTCTGCAAAGCGCTCGCGACGCGTTCCGCTAGCTGTCGCTCGTCGAAAGCCATCTCATTACTTGTGGCGTCCGAAAGATCAAACCCCGCGGTAAAACTTGCTAACCTTCCAAGCTCCTTAGTCGCAATCGAGGTCACCGTACAACTATCCATACCGCCACTTAAATAACACCCAATCGGTACATCACTCACACATTGTCGACGCACCGCTTGGGTTATCAAGTCACCGAGCTCTGCTATAACCGTTTTGGTAGGTCGCTCTACCGGGCAAGAAAAATCGAAATCCCAGAAACGACGACTCTCAATTCTTCCGTCTCTCATGTTTGCCGTCATAACGAACCCGGCCGGCAGCATGGCTACACCAGGGAACAGTGTTCGGTCCGAGAATACGTTTTGGAACGACAAATATTCATTCAACGCAATCAAGTCTACTCCAGCCGCTTTGTCCCTTCGGGCAACCCGGATCGGCTTTATCTCGGACGCGAATAAAAACGAATCTCCGTCTCTCGAGTAATATAAAGGTTTGATACCATACCGATCCCGCGCCAACAACACTTGTTCTTTTTCTGAATCCCAAATCGCGAGGGCGAACATGCCATTTAGTCGTTCGACAAATTTATCACCCCACTCCATATAGGCATATAGGACAACTTCCGTGTCTGAGTTACTCGTAAATTCATAGTTGAGCGATTGCAGCGCCGCTCGCAATTCTCGGAAGTTGTACACCTCCCCGTTGAATGTTAACCAGACACGGTTGCGTCGATCAGACATCGGTTGATGCGCGTGCGATGTGAGGTCAATAACCGCAAGTCGCCGGTGCCCTAAGAACAGATCCCATTTGTTAGAAGTTAGGTTTTGTTGACCTAGCCGAGAGTTTATTGTCGGCATCGCCACTGAATCGACAGCGAACTCGTCGTCGAGAAATGCCTGGCCCCACGACCGCCCCTCAGGGGCCAATCGGCCTGTTTGCCAAACTAAGTACCCCGCGTCATCGGGACCACGATGGGCAACCGCATCTAGCATCGGCTTAAAGCGCCAGCTCTCTAACGGTGCGCCAGACAGCGTTAACGCGCCGGCGATTCCGCACATGCTCGTATCGCCGATTTCAACTCATGAACAACTTTATCTTGCTCGGGACCAGTCAATTCGTGATATAGCGGTAACGCGAGGCTATGCTCGAACGCCCAGTTGCTGCCAGTGAATTCTCCGTGGTGTCGAACCCCAGCGTTTTCCTTAAACGCTGGCTCGCGGTGCAATGCATAAGTCCCAATCTGCACCTCGATACCGCGCTCCCGGAGCTGAGCCATCACTTGATCCCTATGCTCTACAAACACGATATAAGATTGCCGCGAATGGAAACCGTTCGGAGTCACCTCAGACTGTGTAACGCCATTAACGCCAGCCAAAGATTTGTTGTAGTACTCGCAAAGATCAACCCGCTTAGATAAAAGCATGTCAACATTTTTCATCTGCTCGAGACCTACTGCTGCGAGGATATCGCTAAGCTTATGGTTTGAACCTACTCGCTCGAATACCGATTGCAAGCGACCGTCCGAAATCCCCATCCCAAACTGTTTGTACGACATCATCCAGTCAGCACACGCGTGATTCGCCGTGACGATCAGACCGCCTTCTCCGGTGGTTATAAATTTGCGTGGATGGAGACTGAAGACTGTAATATCCGCTAACAAACCGACAGGGACATTATTGAAGCTTGCTCCTAGTGCAGGTGCCGCATCCTCTACTACTGAGAATCCGTGACGCTGCTTTAGGGAATTAAGTTGAGTGTAGTCAATCGGGTTACCGAATACTGATACTGGCATGACCGATTTTGTTCGGGACGTTATTGCTTGTTCAACAGCAAAGAGATCTATGGTCATCAAACGCGGGTGCACGTCGACAAGCACCGGCGTCGCGCCGACCAAGGAAACTGCGTGCGCTGATGCGGGATAAGTGAAGTCTGGGACTATAACCTCATCCCCCGGGCCCACGTCCAAAGCACGCAAAGCAACTTCGAGCCCCACAGTGGCAGAGGTCACCGCAATCACTCTCTGGGCCCCAAGATACGAACGTACAGCATCTTCGAACGAACGGGTCACTGTGCCTTCTGTGAGAAACCCACTATCAAGAACGGCCTCTACGCGCTTCTTCACACCTGCGCCTATCCAAGGTCGCATAAGTGGAATCGTGTACCGACTCATAATTAAAGGAGCAAGCGCATATTGTGTCGTCGACTACTAGCTAGTGATACCGTAGCGGGCCAGTGGTGCCTATTTGATACCTTTCCCGCCATATTTCCTCGAAACGATCACCTGCTGCTTTCATAGAATGCCACTTTAGCGCAAACTCACGGCTCCTAGTCCCAATCTCGGCACGCTTTTCCGGAGACACAGCCAGGTC
>DPMX01000306.1 GCA_003540955.1 Gammaproteobacteria bacterium | reverse complement strand
GACCAGGCGGCTACATGCTAAACACTCCGGCAGTAGATGTTACCCAAGACCCGAACAGCGACCGTGGTCGCTACGCCGAGTGGCGCACACGAATTCACGGCCTCCCGTCATTCGGAGGCGAGGTACCTGCATCGAGTTTCGCTGACGAGATGCTAACCCCGGGTAAAGGACAAATCTGTGGCTTCGTTTGTATTGCGTCAAATCCCGTCCTATCTTTTCCTAACGGTCGCAAATTCGATGAGGCACTACAATCCCTGGATTTCATGGTTTCACTCGACCCCTACATTACCGCAACTTCACGTCATGCGGATGTTATTTTGCCAGCGCTACCAAACGTAGAGTGCGATCACTATGAACTTGCCTTCTATGGACTAGCGGCACGGAATGTCACAAAATTTTCAGAGCGATCGATTCAGCCTCCCGAGGACGGAATGTCCGATTGGGAGATCCTAGTTGCGCTAGGGCAACGTATTGCTGCCCGTAAAAACCTTCCGATTGAACCGACGATCAGTCCATCGGAAGTGGTCGACCTCGCATTGCAAAGCGGTCACTACAGCAAATCAACTGGTCATCCAGCCGAATTGAACCTTGAAAAATTGAAAAGTGCACCGCATGGAATCGATCTAGGTCCGTTGCAATCACGCATGCCAGAATGTTTGCAAACGCCTGACCAGAAAATCCACTGTGCGCCAAACGAACTCGTCATGGATCTTGAGCGCTTAGAGCGCGATCTTTTTGATCAACCCCCGACCGAAGAATTGATGCTAATTGGGCGTCGTCAAGTGCGCAGCAAAAACACTCAAACGCAAAATTGCGAGCGGCTGATGCGTGGTTCGAACTTGTGCACGTTACTCATGCATCCAAACGATCTTGCCTTACGTAAACTTTACGACGGGGATGTCGTACGAATCACCTCAAAGACAGGTGAGATACACATACCCGTGAAGTCAACAAAAGATATCGCCCCGGGCGTAGTAAGCATTCCTCATGGATTCGATCACGGACGTGAAGGTGTTCGGCTCAGCGTAGCGGCAAAACACGCGGCGGTAAGCGTAAACGACTTGACCGATGATCGCCTGGTCGATCCGATAACAGGGATGCCAATCTATAACGGAGTCCCTGTCACCGTCGAACCGCTGTTATGAACGCTTAGCAATACGATATCCGGGAAACCCAAGATTCTCACGCAAAGTTTTACCGACATAATCAGCTTGATGTAATTCTCTCTTTTGCAGCTCTGGCACAACGTAGTCCACAAAATCATTATAAGTGCCCGGTATATGACTGGCACCTATTACGAAACCATCGCAAGCCCCGCCTCTGAACCACTCTTCGAGCCCATCTGCGACCTGGATTGCCGTACCGACAAAGTTTGGCGCTTCTTTAATCGTACCTCGAGCGCTGTATTTAATGAAGTCAGCAACGGTCGGATTCTTTTTCCCGGAAAGACTGAGTACGCGATCACGGATCGCAAGTAGCCCACTTAGATTAGTCAATTCTTCGTCGCTAAACGGTTCATTAATTTGTTTAGTCGCGAAGTCGAAGTTAAGTACTTCTGAGAGCAAGGCTAGTGAATCAATGGGTTTTGTCAAATCCTCAATCAGGGCAGCTTTATCTTCTGCTTCAGCCTGAGTTGGCGCGACAATCGGGTAGACCAACGATGCAATCCGAAAAGAATCTGTTTCCCGACCTTGCCTATTGGCCTCTGCCAACATTTCGGCATACGCCTTTTGAGCAAAGGACAAGTTAGGAAATATTGCAAAAATCAATTCCCCCCAACGCAACGCAAACTCCCGACCGCGCCCGCTCTGCCCTGCTTGGATAATAACAGGATGGTTCTGTGGCGTCCGGGGAACTGTAAAAGGACCACGCGAGGAAAAGTATTTTCCTTGATGATCGAGTCGCTTAACCTTATCCCCGTCGGCGAAACGCCCAGTCTGTCGATCAAGGATCAATGAATCTTCTGCCCACGCGTTCCAGTGCCCCAAAACTACATCCATAAATTCGTCAGCGCGATCGTAACGTTCATCATGGCCAACTGACTGCCGCCGACCCATATTCATTGCTTCGGAGTCGTTTAACGAGGTGACCACATTCCAAGCTGCACGCCCCTTTGTCATATGATCCAGGGTGGAAAACTGCCGCGCAATGTGAAACGGCTCGAAATAACTCGTCGACAAAGTTCCACCAATACCGATAGATTTAGTTGCAGCGCCAATAGTCGCTAGGATTGTTATAGGATCCATTTTGACTACACGAATACCATTCTCTACTGCTGTGAAATGATCCGCACCATAGATATCAGGCATAGCTAGCCTGTCATCGAAAAATAACAGTTGGAACTTACCTCGCTCTAACGTTTTCCCTACAGACTGATAATAATCTGGCGTTAAAAAATCCCGCCGTGCATCAGGATGGCGCCACGAACCTGGAAAGTTTGAACAGTTCTGCGCCTGCATGAACCCGACTAAGGCCATTTTATCGTGCGGCATTTTGGTATCCTATATACAACATGGCACATTCTAGCGCCTCAGATCCTATTAGCATCAACTGACACCTGTTTTGTTGACGCAATGACACCTTGGTAGCTACCCTAGCATCCCCTTAATACCTCAACATAGACTATCAAGGATTCCTTCGCTATGAGCGACGAGACGCCAACATCAGTGCCGCCGGAGCCCTTAACGTTTTCCGAAAGCGAGCTTTTCATCGACTGCTATCGCTTGATGAAGCGTATTCGGATGGTCGAAGAGCGCTTGTCGGCCCTATTTGCCGACGGCGCAATTCCAGGCTTCATCCACCTCAGTATTGGGCAAGAGTCGGTCCCGGTTGGAGTCAGTCGACATTTAACTAACTCCGACACAATCGCAATAACTCATCGTGGGCACGGTCAAGCGTTGGCTAAAGGGATGGATTTGACTCCGTTCTTTGCCGAGATGATGGGCAAACAAGATGGCATCTGCAAAGGTAGGGGCGGTTCAATGCATATTGCGGACTCATCAATTGGTATGCTCGGAGCAAATGGTATTGTGGGTGGCGGCCTATCTATCGCAACGGGAAGCGCGCTTGCACATAAGCTCGATGGCGCTAATCATATAGCGGTCGCGTACTTTGGTGATGGCGCGTTAGCTGAAGGCATTTTCCATGAATGCCTCAATCTTTCCGCACTGTGGTCTCTCCCTTGTTTATTTGTATGCGAAAACAACGGTTGGGGCGAATTTTCAAAGACCGACCAACAATTTCGAGGAAATTTAAAGAAACTCGCAAAAGCGTTTGGTGTCTCGTACCAATTCGTCGATGGTATCGATGTTGGTGCTGTAACGGACGCTTCTGAGAGCATTATCCTTGCAATGCGGAAAAAACCGCATCCATATGTGCTCGAATGCAAAGTCGAGCGGTTTCACGGTCACTTCGAAGGCGATCCTCAAAAATATCGGGAGGAATCAGATCTCGCGACCCTGGAAGAACGTGATCCAATCATATACCTTCGTGAGAAATTGATCCGGGCTGGCATCGCGCCGGCGATTCTTGAAGATATCGAATCACGTTTAGCGCAAGAAATCGAACAGGCGGTTGCGAGTGCGCTAGCCGGACCTAATCCCGAATTTACTACCGCCAAGTCTGAAGTTTATGCGCATGAATAGTGAATCAGTGCGATTTGGTCAGGCCATTGGACGTGCCTTGGCCGACGCCATGATCGAGGATGATCGTGTAATATTACTAGGCGAGGATATTGCCGCTGCAGGTGGTCCATTTGGGGTAACTCGCGGGCTACACGCTCAATTTGGAAGCCAACGGGTGCTCGACTTCCCTATCTCTGAAGCCGCACTAGTTGGGACCGCTCTCGGCGCTGCCTTAACCGGCTACAAACCCGTTGCTGAAATCATGTTTATGGACTTTTGCACCTTGGCGATGGATGCTTTGGTCAATCAGTCCGCGAAAACACATTTTATGTTTGGCGGACAAAATTCCGCTCCACTTGTTGTACGCACTCCCCATGGTGGGGGCCTTAACGCTGGGGCGCAGCATTCGCAGTGCCTCGAGGCTTGGTTTGCCCACATTCCAGGTTTAATCGTAGTCTGCCCTTCGAACTCTGAAGACGCCTATGGCCTGCTACGCGCTGCAATTACAGATCCTAATCCGGTCGTATTTGTCGAGAACAAAACACTATACGCGAAAAAATATGCATTCAGCGAATCACAGCAGCCGATTTCACTCGGCAGTGCTCGCGTTGCAAGGGTTGGGAAAGATGTCACGGTTGTTACCTACGGAGGAGCCATACATTGGGCTGAGGCTGCGGCAGTGGAATTAGCCGAAGACGAGATCGACTGCGAGATTATCGATCTACGTACACTACAACCTTGGGACGAAGCTACTGTACTCACGTCCTTGACTAAGACACATCGCCTCGTGATTTTGCATGAGGCTGTGGAGTCCTTCGGTATAGGTGCAGAGATAGCGGCTCGAATGGCCGACATTGGGTTCGACGAACTAGACGCTCCGATTCGACGCATTGGCGCACCATACACCCCAGTCCCATACTCCCCGGCACTTGAATCGGAGTACGCACCATCTGCTGCGAAGGTGACAGCTTCGGTAAAAGAAATCGTTCTATAACAAAGTTGTATTTAAGGAGGAAAGCATTATGTCGAGCGACAATAATATTCTTATGGAAGTCGCCGATCACCAAGCTTGGATCACGATCAACCGGCCAGAGACGCTGAACGCACTCGACAAACCTACCCTTGAGGCATTAGAGACCAAATTCATCTCCGCCGAAACAGATGATGACGTCTACGTAATCGTGATAACGGGGGCTGGAGAACGCGCCTTTGTCGCTGGGGGCGATATTGCAGATCTCGATTCACGCCAAGGCCTACAGCATTATCAAGAGTTTGCAGAGCTAATCCATCGAGTATTTCGACGGATCGAATTGTGTGACAAACCAACCATCGCCGCCGTTAATGGTTGGGCGCTTGGCGGTGGCACGGAGATAATTCTAGCGACGGATATCCGCGTTGTGTCAGAAAAAGCACGGCTTGGCGTACCTGAAATCACGTTGGGATTGTTTCCCGGCGCCGGCGGAACGCAACGTTTAATCCGCCAACTCCCATTATGTCGAGCAAAAGAAATGATGTTCACCGGTGACCAGATTACCGCTTCCGAGGCGCTTGAATATGGCCTCGTCAATCACGTTTGCGAACCGCACGATTTAATCACGCTAGTGAAAAGCATTGCAGCTAAAATCACAAGTAAATCGCCACTCATCTTAAAACTACTGAAACGTAGTGTTGGCCACGGCGCAGACATGCCAATGTCAGCAGCCCTACAGTACGAACAAGCCATGATCGGCCTCGTGTTGGATTCGACCGATGCCCATGAAGGTTGCCAAGCCTTCCTGGAAAAACGACCACCCAACTTTACTGGCACATAAATTACATGACCTTAGATTATCTAATTCGACTTCCGCAACTCGGCCTTACAATGACCGAGGGTATGATGGTCGAGTGGATGGTCACCCCAGGCGCTGCAGTGCGGGCCGGGGATGTTCTCTACGTCGTCGAGACCGACAAGATTGCAAACGAGATCCTAGCCGACCGCGACGGAGTCCTTGAATCAATCTTAGTCCAAGTAGACGAAACCGTACCCGTTGGCACGATACTTGGTACCTGGGTAGGCGCCCCAAAAACCAACATAAAAAAACAATCGGGAACCAGAATCGTAGAATCCCGCACGAAGACCTCAAAAAAACCACCTGCGGATGCGACAAAACTTGGGAAGTTACCAACAATCGGCGAACGAATCATCGCATCACCTCATGCTCGAAAATTGGCACGGGAATATTCTATTGACCTCTCGAAACTATCCGGCAGTGGCCCTCACGGGCGTATCGTTGCGAAAGATATACACAACGCAGTCACAACCTCGAATATTACATCAACGCCTGTTACTGAGAATTCGACCGAGAACCTTGGTTCTGGCACCCCATTGAGGGGGGTTCAGAAAATTGTAGCAGCACAGATGTTACGGTCTCACACCGAGATCCCGCACTTCCATTTAACCGCCTCTGCCGAAATTTCAGAATTGTTGTGGTTGCACGAGGGACTAAAGCAGAAACCGGAAATCGGACGGATCACCTTAACCCATTGGATAGCGAGCGCGGTTGGACTCGCTATTGCTGATACGCCGAAATTCCGGACAGTATTGGTCAATGAGCGTTTGTTTGTGTTGCCTGGATCCAGTGTTGGTATTGCGGTCGCTATCGAAGATGGTATTCACGCTCCGGTGGCGACCAATCTTGGTGATCATGGATTAACCGCTAATGCGGTAAAAATCGAGGAGCTCGTAACGCAAGCTCGTGAAGGAACCCTAGGCCCAGACAGCTCGATTGGTGCAGCTATCACCGTTACCAATCTCGGTAGTTTCAACATTGATCACGTTCTCCCTTTAATCGTACCGGGGCAGTCTAGTACCCTTGGAGTTGGCCGACAGCAATCGGTATTTCGGCCGGACGCCGACGGCGCGCCGATGTTGCGCAAA
>DPMX01000054.1:12072-12410 GCA_003540955.1 Gammaproteobacteria bacterium | reverse complement strand
AAAATTGCCCGTATAACCGAGATCACCAAACAAATAGTCATTCATTACCGCTAGCCGCACACCTAACTCAGCATCAGGATCAAAACGCTCACTAATATTCTCTGCAATAAGGTCGAGCTGCTCTAGATACCAATCACAGTTCAACTTCGGATATTCCGCTCGGGCAAATAGTAATGCAGCGCGAGCAAGGTTCATTTCCGATTCTGGTAACGCGACTTCGCGTGTGAATTCAATACTTACCGCAGTTTCAAAAATCTGCATTGAGCGACCTTTCTGCAAATTACAAAGTCTAATGCCCGGAGGGCACAAGCAACGAATAATATTATTCTTGAAATTCA
>DPMX01000054.1:0-11780 GCA_003540955.1 Gammaproteobacteria bacterium | reverse complement strand
GAATAATATTATTCTTGAAATTCAATACACGCGCTCAAACCAAACACAAGCGCTGAATCCTGCGAGATCTATACTAACCCTTGACCCAACTGGCATCCGCCTGAGAGGCAAAATTAGGCTTTCCAGATAATTTCACGACCGTCGCTAGGGAATCACAAGACCGGGGCAGCTTCGACAACGTTCTAAACCAAACGGATAACGCGTGTCCCGGTCTAGTACTACCAGCTTTCTCTACACAGGCGGAGTACTCAAAATAAGATGGCCCATTCACCAGTAACATGTTTTATAATGAGTTCAATTAGTTATAATGTAAATTTACATAAAAATTTAAATTACTGGCACAACCTCAAGAAATAAAGGCGAACGTGAGGCAGCTTAAAGCAATCATTTTGGACGTCGATGGTACCTTAGCTGACACTGAGGAAATCCACCGTCAGGCGTTTAATCAAGCTTTCAAAGAATTCGAATTGGACTGGAGCTGGACCCCAAAAATTTATGGGGAGCTCCTTGCGATCTCTGGCGGCCGGGAGAGAATTGCTTATTACGGAGCAGATCTAATTGGCGAATTTCGATCTCGCGACAAATTTACCCGCTACGTCCGCGATGTGCATCGACTGAAAACTAAAATATATAGGGAGTTGCTACACGACGGTGAAATACCTCTTCGACCAGGAGTAGAAAGATTACTCAATGAGAGCCGCGAATCCGGCCTAACCTTGTTTATCGCTACAAACTCGACTTTTCTTAATTTAAAAACACTGCTCGATCGAAACCTGCCGCAGGACTGGATATCCTGGTTCTCGGAAATCGCAACCTGTGACACAGTGACTGAGAAGAAACCATCACCGGCAGTTTATCATTCAGCACTTGGTGCACTGCACCTTGATCCCGCCTGTGCAATTGCGATCGAGGACACCGTTAACGGATGCGTTGCCGCCACAAGCGCCGGACTTACTACACTAATAACGACCCATTTTTTTACCCGCTCTCATCATTTTCCAGCGGCAAGTCTCGTTGTCGATAACCTTGGGGAGCGCAACCAACCGTTCATGCTTATCAGTGGCGACTGCAGCGATAGCAATATAGTGGATCTAGCGCTACTAGAGTACTTAGTCGAGCAAAAGCAGTGTCATTTACTTGATAACCGTAAAGGCAGCTTGGTTACCTCGGTGCAAACGTATCAATAACTCACCTTGCAAACGATTCACAACGTTCAAAAACTCGTCGATGTCACGTGTTGGGAGTCGGTTAACCGAGGTTATGATATCTCCTTCACGTAAGCCGGCACGCCCGACACGTGAACCATTTTCAACTTCATACACCATGACACCTTGGACGCGACCGTAAGCCCGGGAATACTGAGGAATTTCACCAAACGTCGCACCAGAGAGACGGGAGTTCCGTAATTCGCCTAATAATTGGGAGTCGTCACGTTCTGCAACCGTGATCGTCACTATTTTCTTTTTGCCTTCGCGCATAACCTTGAGTTTGACTTTCTCGCCTATTCGCTTAAGCCCAACTTGATTGCGAAGATCTGCCGCATTCGTCACCTGTTTATCGTTAGCGGCGATAACAACGTCTCCAGGCTGCAAGCCAGCCTTGTGGGCAGGAGAACCCTCCATTATGTTCACCAACACAGCTCCATTGCCTGATGCAACACCAAAGGCACCGGCCAGATCGGGGTCAAGATCTTGCAACTGCGCGCCGAGAAAACCACGTCTCACTTCACCGTGGTCGACCAATTGGTCAGTAATTTGGCGAACCATATTTGTAGGAATTGCAAATCCAATGCCAATGTTGCCGCCGGATTGAGAGAAGATCGCCGTATTGATTCCGACCAACTCGCCGCGAAGATTAACCAAGGCCCCGCCAGAATTGCCCGGATTAATCGATGCATCGGTCTGAATTAGATCTTCGTAGCCAGTAATGCCAAGGCCGCTGCGGGCAAGCGCGCTTATAATCCCAGAGGTAACCGTCTGGCCTAAACCAAACGGATTCCCGATCGCCACCACATAGTCACCAACCCGAAGTTTGTCTGAATTGGCGAGTGGCACCGCTGTCAGCCGCGGACCATCGATTTTTACCACCGCCACGTCTGTATCTGGATCCGAACCGACTAGTTCCGCCTCTAAATTACGGCCATCGCGTAGTTTCACAGTGATTTGACTTGCGTTCGCGATGACATGGTTGTTTGTAACCACAAGGCCGCGCTCTGCATCGATAATGACGCCAGATCCGAGGCTTTGAGTCTTCCTATGGCGCCTTTGGTCAGGCGCATTGAAAAAACGTCGGAAAAACGGATCGTTAAATAATGGATTAGTTCGGATTTCGATGATGCCTTCAGTGGCTATATTGACTACCGCTGGAGTAACTTGCTGAAGCATCGGCGCCAAGCTCGGCATTTCTCGGTTATCTTGAAGCTGCGGCAGGGCGGCTTGTGCCATCGGTCTCGCAATGAGATCCAACCAGCTAACGCATAACACGCTTATAAAAAGCAGCAAGTTTTGTGACCGCATCTGCGAACCCCTTAATTTGTACAACATAGAATGATCTCAATACTGCTCCGCCCGCCGCAAACTGCCGAGAGCAAGAGCACTAGAACCAGTACGCCAAGACGGTCATCACCCGTGCTTGCAAGCGCATCAGGCTTTTGATCGAGGGCGGTAACTCTTCCGCACCGTATGAATTCGCGTTAATCGCGTGTCGCTCCTCTTCGTCACGCATAGTCGCAACAATCGCGCGACTGCGGAGATCGTTTGAGCTGAGTTCTGTTAGATGCCCATCCAGATGGGCACAAACCTGACGCTCAGTTTCCTCAACAAAACCCAGGCTTGCGGCATCACTAACGGTAGCCGCCACGAGCCCAATGCCGACAGAGCCGGCGAACCATAAGGGGTTCAGCAGACTCGAACGACTTTCAAGTTCATCCAAACGTTGAGCACACCAGGCAAGGTGGTCCTGCTCCTCGGTTGCGGCATCCAATAAAAAAACCTTCAGTTGCTCATCGCGTGCGACTAGCGCCTGACCCAGGTAAAGAGCCTGAGCGCACACTTCGCCCGTATGGTTAACTCGCATTAGACCTGCAGAATGACGTCGGTCGCGAGCCGAAAGTGGCGAATCCCTCTGGCCCACGGCTGGCGACTCGCGGATCGCCGTTTGTCCAGATGATACTGTTGTACGAAGGAGCCGATCGAATACCCCAACCAGACGATCGAGCGTTGTGTATTTACGGGTTTCAGATTGCGCGCGGCTCACAACGCGCACCTTGAAAAATTCTCACACAGAATCAATGGGCTAGACATAACACCAGCGTTGACACTAACGGAGTCAGTCCGTACCATTGCCGCTCTTTTCTCGAGCTGTTTATTAGAATGACCACGTACACTGCCTCCGCGAAAAACATCGAACGCGATTGGTATGTCGTCGACGCCACCGACAAAGTGCTCGGCCGGCTCGCGACAGAAATCTCTAACCGTCTGCGGGGGAAGCACAAGCCGGAGTATACCCCGAATATCGACACTGGCGATTACATCATTGTAGTAAACGCTGAAAAAATCCGCGTCACTGGAAAGAAAAAAACGGATAAAATTTACTATCACCACTCCGGTTATCCTGGCGGGTTAAAGCGAATCAGTTTCGACAAGCTAATGGAAAAATCACCGACAGACGCGATCAACAAAGCCGTGAAAGGCATGCTGCCTCATGGGCCGCTCGGTCGCAATATGTTTCGAAAACTGAAAGTATACGCGGGGCCCGACCACCGCCACGCCCCACAACAACCACAGGTACTCGATATATAATTGCTATGGACATTTATCACTCTATCGGCCGCCGCAAGAGCTCAGCGGCACGCATCTTTTTGAAACGGGGGACTGGCAAAATTGTCATCAATGGCCGCCCATTAGACGAATACTTTGGCCGCGAGACAGCGCGTATGATCGTGCGCCAACCACTTGTTAAAGTGAATATGGGCTCCGACTTTGATATCACAGCAACAGTCAGAGGCGGTGGGAACTCAGGACAGGCTGGCGCAATTCGCCACGGGATCACGCGCGCGCTCATTTCTTACGACGAAACACTACGGCGCCCACTTCGAGTCGCGGGCTTTGTAACACGTGATTCACGTGAAGTCGAACGAAAAAAAATCGGATTACACAAAGCGCGAAAGCGTCCGCAGTATAGCAAGCGCTAGCTTAAAAAAACGCAACTAGCTAGAACTCAACATTCCGTTAGACACAGAGGGCGCGTCGACGGAAGCGATCGATGGCATCGCTTTCTAGGATAGATAATATGGCCCGGCAATTTGGTTATAGAGAAACGCCGGCTACGATTTCTATCAAAAGCACTCCGGGCGCGCCTATGCGTAAATCCACACAATTTTTTTGAATTCGATACTGTGATACTTTTAACTTTGCCCTTAGATCTGGGGGATCGTCTAGCGGTAGGACTGCGGACTCTGACTCCGCCAGCGGGGGTTCGAATCCCTCTCCCCCAGCCAAAATAAAACCGTCTCTGAGAGTTCCCCTCAAACAATCGATCGGCCCTGAGTTGTATTAATACGCCAAAATATTCGCGGGCATAGGTTTCTTGTTGACTTAAGGGTCGCTAGTCTGGATCTTTTACTTTTCCTAGGAATTTTTTACATGACTCTACTTATCTGTGTTGTGAATGCGTTTCATAATTGCCACGCTCGGGACAAGTTCGTCCGCCTCAATTCGGTCGCCAGCCTCTAAATTGAGTCGCGAGCAGAAATCGTGAACGAGTTGCTGCACTGGATTATCCAACTCCCGATTCATCACAATGTAAAATCGCTCTTCGACCATAGATTCAAAGTCTAGATCGAAATGCGCCGCGACGCTCTGCGCACCAAACGCCACATCTACGTCGCGACTCGCCACTAACGCGGCAACTGCGGTATGTGTGTATTCCTCATCGTGGTAACCTCTGATTTCTTCAGGCGCTAGGCACCGAGCAGCGAGCAACGCGTCGAATATCAGGCGAGTCGCGGACCCTACTTGCCTATTGACGAACCTAAAATCACTCGAGACAAGTTCTTCGAGCGCACAGCAAGATCTATCACTGCGCGACATTAAACCAAGGCTCCGTTGTTCGGTCATAAAAACTCGGTCATCTTCGTCGTCTAAGAAGGAAATCAACTTCGCAGCGACAACGGGACCCAATTCACCCATCGGCAGATGGAAACCGGCAATGTCTGCGTCGCCACGTCGATAGTGGCGTAATGCCCCTTCGCTACCAACGATCTCTAGCGTTACCAAACAACGATTAGTGGCAAGATTTTCACGGAGTCTAAGCACGGTGTTATCGTGACTCGACGCAACGCGCACGCGGCGCCGATCTTTTTCAATCGCACCATCGATGATCGCACTCGCCCGCAACGCATTCACGGATAGAACCGGTTCTAAGGCCTGTTCGGCTTCCGCCTTTGCCTGCAATAGACTCCGAGCGAACGTCGTCAACGAGGCGCCGCGACCCTGAACCGAGTTAAGCAATCGCTGGCCCAGCCGCGCCTCCCACGCCCGCACCAACCCCCAAGCGTGTCGATAAGACACCCCTTCGTCTTTGGCTGCAAGATTTAACTGTCCTCCTGCCTCGATCCCCCGGAGTAGTGAAAACAGGAGCTCGTCTACCTCAACGGTTTCACCATCTAGAGTCGTCCGCCAACGCAACGCGAGGTCGATCTCCATTATTTTGTGTCCAATATTTTCTAAGCCCAGGCGCATTGTCACATACATTTGTGGCAACTGCCGATGCGCGCGACACCACAGCAACTGCGACTCCAGGTTTCAGAAGAAATGTCGCTGCGGGCTACAATCACTGTGGTATTAATTCACTCCCAAAGGTTAAAAGACGCATTCACGGAAAAACCAAAGCCTCGTGAACCCAGGGTGCATAGATTCATTCAAAACCGAAAAGGATCCCGGAAATAGTACCGAATAGGGAGATAAATCGACAGCCGGATACTTGCTTATGAATTGTTCGCGGACAATCGTTCGCAGATTCCCTGTTCTATTAACAATTACAAATGGCGTTATGGGGCTAAAACCGAATTACTGAACTAATCCGAGACGATTTGCAATATTGTTTTTTTGCATGTTCGAGGAACCCCCAACGATAGGCATTCCCAGTAGGTCCCGCATTGTTTGCGCCATACCGAACTCTTCTGACATCCCGTAAGCACCTAATATACGCTGGCAAGCGACCCCAATTGTCACCCCAGTCTCGCCGATAAAGAGTTTTGCCATACTCGTTTCGACCGACGCTGGACGACCTTGGTCGATCAACCATGCGGCGTGATAGAGCAGATGTCGACACGCCTCCAACTGGGTCCGGGCTTGGACGAGCTCGTGGCGCACTGCCTGGTGACCGCTGATTGGCTTTCCGAACTGATGGCGCTGCTGCGCGTACTCCCAAGCTTCTTCCACAGCACTCTGAGCTAAACCGAAATTCATCGCCGCAACCTCAACTTTTTCAACGTCAAGCGAGCGACCAGCGAGAGCACGCCAACCGTCGTTCCAAGCTTGGGGGCCACCTAAAATATTTTCAGCTGGTACCCGCACATCGTCGAAGTAGACATCAAAGCTATGGCTATAGATTAGATTTTGATGCGAAAGCACTTCCCGTGTAATACCCGCGGCATGACTGGGAACCAGCACCATGGACAAATTTTTGTATCTCTCGCCATCGGGATCAGAGTTAACAAAGCACAAAATGAAGTCTGCCCAATCGGCACCAGTGCACCACCGTTTAACCCCGTTTATAACAACAACGTCACCATTGTCCTCGAGATGTGCGCGCGTTTTCACACTAGCGAGGTCACCTCCAATATCAGGCTCCGAAAGACCGTAGGCGAACAACAGTTCACCTGCCGCGACCTTCGGCAATAGCGTCGCTTTTTGCTCGGGGGATCCAGTTTCAGAAATATTACCGCCACCGTAGAACGCACATTGAATGAAAGGCCCCGCTAAAAACAAGCCACCGCGACACAACTCTTCGATAACTGCTGTTGCGGCATACCAGTCTTGACCTAAGCCGCCAAACTCTTCAGGTACGGTAAGACCGCAGACACCCAAGTCCGCCAATTTAGCGAATACGTCACGCGGCCAAGTCTGTGCTGCCTGCCATTCACGCCGCTTTTCGCGTGGCGCTTCGTTTTCAGTGAACCGGCCTAGCGTATCCCTGAGCTGGATAACGTGTTCCGGCTCATCGGCAAAATACATTCCTCACACCTCTTATTTCCCGGTGAAATTGGGCGTCCGCTTATCAACAAAGGCGGAGACCGCTTCTTGCCGGTCATGTGTTGAATTAGAGCTAATCTCGTATGCAATAGCCGCATCCATAACCTTATTCGCTATATCGCGCAATACTAGGTTCACGGAGGTTTTCGTCCAACGCACGGCCCACCGAGGATTATTTAGAATCTTATTCACCATCTCGTTGATCTTTGCGTCGAGCTCGGAAGCTGGTACCGCATAGTTGATCAAACCCATCGCTGCAGCGTCGGAAGCATGTAGCATATCACCTGTTAGTAACATCTCTTTCGCCCTCGCAAAACCGATCAGCTGCGGCCAGATGACGGCACCCCCATCTCCAGCGACCAGACCAACTTTAACGTGTGGATCTCCAATCTTGGCACGCTCGTCGGCAATGATAACGTCGCAAAGCAACGCAATCGAAGCGCCAAGCCCTGCCGCCGCCCCGTTCAAACGGCAAACAATCGGTTTTTCCATTTCTAACAAGCCATTAACGATCCTCTTCGCATCGACAGTTATACTCCGGAATTTCGCTGGGTCGTCAATCATCTCCTGGAACCAACCCATATCACCGCCGGCACAGAAGGCACGACCAGCGCCGGTCAGCACGATAAGATCGCTTCCTTCGTCAGTTTGTACATCGTAGAAAACTTTAGCCAATTCCTCATGCAGCCCAAAATCGACGGCGTTCATCGGCCCAGCATCAATGGTGACCCACAGAACACGCTCGCGCCTTTCAAATTTAAGGCGTTGATAATCATCAAACGTCATTATTATGTCCTTCAGTAAATTTACTTGTGTACATGACCTAAAACACTACGTGTGCAGATCGAATACCCGTACGATCCGAATTGCTAGTTTCTTTCTTGGTAGGACGGTTGCAAATCCTCGATCATCTCGACTAGCCCGTCGACCGCAGCCTCGATAAACTTCTCGCCGGATTCTGCACTAGCACAATGAGGGTCGCCAAATATCGAGGCGTGGTTGCTTTCGGGATCAGGTCTGCGAGCATAGGTCCGAGACGGAGCACCCGGCGCAACCAAGTCCCAACCCACTAAAGGCGCATACACCCCGTCAAGTCGATCCATGTGCACCAACTCTGGACGGGTAGCTAGTTGAAACGACGTCTCAAATTCTCCGCCGTGTCCCATACCACCAACTTTAGAGTTCCGTAATTCATGCACTGCCGCAGCACCAGGCTCCCAATAACTCACTGCGGTGACCTTAAAATCGTAATCCACATCAAAGTCATCTATAAGGCGACGCGCAACAGCGTCGTTCGAGGTACCGTTCGGTCTGTTGCCATTCAGCAACAAAATATGTTTAAAACCCTGCTGGATCAGGGATAACCCAATCTCATACACAACTTGCTGATACGTCTCGATCGACAACGAGATCGTGCCACAGAAATGCTCAAAGGTTTTAGAAATTCCGTAAGGAACCCCAGGAGTGGTTATAGCGCCGACCCTCTCGGCAAGCCGCACCGCCATCTCCTCAGCTTGGTGAGTGTCGACGTCGGTAGGTAGGTGCGGACCATGCGCCTCCGTCGCTCCAGTTGGGACGATCACCATTCTTCCATCACTGATGGCGTTGCTAATTTCTGCCCACGTCATATGGGCCATACGTGTTTCCATTGTAAAACTCCTCTAAGAAAGTGTCCGTGAGCTCAGGGTCCAATCGTACAACGGAGATAGCCTTTTGTGCGCGTAGAACAATGTAGATCCTAATTTGACGCCGCATGCTAGACTCAGCACCTCGACAAGGGAGGATACATTCAGTGCCGGAAATCAGTGAATCTTTTAATATCGCGCAACCAGTAAACCGAGTCTGGGCCCTGCTTCAAAATATCCCGGAAGTAATGACCTGTCTACCTGGAGCTCAGTTCACAGGCCAATCCGCTGATGACGTCTATGGCGGGAAGGTCACGGTCAAGCTTGGGGCCGTTACTGCCTCATTTGAGGGAGAAGCTACTGTACTTGACCGCGATGAGACTACCCACACTTGCAGTTTCAACGGGAAAGGAATCGATAAACGCGGTGGCTCACGTGCCCAAGCCACGTTTAGCTACCAACTTTCAGAAGTTGATGGTAATACGCACGTCACAGTCGACGCGGATATTAAACTTACCGGTAAATTCGCTCAAATGGGTAGAACTGGCATATTCAACGACGTCGCGCATCAAATGACTGGCGAATTCGCTGTAAATTTAGAACAGAAATTACAAGCCAACGCCACCGTTGAATCGGGGGCCTCGATGCCTGATACACCGAACCCAGTCGCGGGTGAGATCAACGCATTCAAGATGCTCGGTGTAATTGTTCGCGGCCGGTGGCGCGCATTATGTGCCGTGCTGGGTATTGGACAATCAAAGGAGTAATCGTGAGTTCCCTTTACCTGAGAAGAATATAACCCTCCGAGCACCAGGCTAATAACACGGAGTTAAAGCGCAGCTATCCATAGAGCACAAGAAAAAACTTCGCACTAACCTATGGATTCCTCGCTTTAGCCCTCTCGAGAACCGCATGAATCACGTTTGACGTCAGCGGTACTTCATGCAGGCGTTCAATACCAAATGGTTCCAACGCATCTTCGATCGCCGCTGCGACGCAGGCACCAACCGCAATCGTGCCCCCCTCACCAACACCCTTAACCCCTAACGGATTTAAAGGTGACGGCGTCTCCATATGCAAAATCTCTACCTCCGGCACTTCCGTCGCGTACGGCATTAAAAAATCCATAAAATTCGCATTGCGGGGGTTACCATCTTCGTCGTACTCGATTCGCTCGTACAGAGCACCTCCGATACCTTGTGCCAAACCGCCACGAATCTGACCTTCAACGATCATCGAGTTGATGACTCGACCACAATCATGTAGGCAAACGTAGCGTAGAAACTTTACCGTGCACAACTCAGGATCAACTTCGACAATGGCCGCGTGCCCACCGTAGGCCCAAGTCGCGCAAGGTGGACTGTAATAATCGGTTGCCTCAATGCCGGGATGAGCGCCCTCGTCCAATGGGGGACGATCGTGTTTTGCGGTCGAGGCAAATTGCGCAGCAGATTTACTCGACTCACTAAAGGTGTAGCGCAGTGGGTTCGATATTGTTGCAACTTCAGCCAACGTCACTTTGCGTTCTGGGAATCCTTTTAGCCGAACCTCGCCCTCACTCAACTCCAGATCTATAGGTGAAACTTCCAACATACCGGAGGCCGTCTCAAGTACTTGCTCGCGTACGACAAGTGCGGTTTTATATACGGCATTGCCGCTGACAACGGCTGCGCGACTAGCGTAAGTCGCCGCGCCCCAATCGTAGGCCTTTGTGTCGCCTTCGACCACAATGACATCAGTTATCGCGACGCCAAGTTGATCAGCCACGATTTGGGCAAAAATAGTTTCATGCCCTTGCCCCTGTGTAGTGAGGCCAGTATTAACGTAAACCTTGCCAGTTATTGGATGAATACGGATGTGCGCACCTTCGTAAGGGCCGAGCCCAGTCCCTTCAACGTAACAGGCGAGCCCAAATCCAATATAGCGATTCTCCTCGCGTGCGGCAGCCTGATCGACGCGGAAGCTTGCAATATCCATGTGCTCTTCTAGCTTATCGATCGCGCCTAGATAGTCGCCGCTATCGTGACGCACCGGGAGGCCATCGGCGAACAAGAGACCTTCGCGAAGATAAGGGAAATCGTCTTTCCGGATCATATTTTTTCGCCGAAGCGCAACGCGATCCATGCATAGTTCGTCAGCAAGTTTATCCATAGCCCTTTCTATCGCAAAACAGGCCTGAGGGCGGCCGCATCCACGATAGGGTGATACTGGAACCGTTGGGGTGTATATCGCTTGAAATTTGATCCAAATGTTGGGGATCCGATATGGACCCGCGATCGAGGTCGAGGCAACTTGCGCGACCGCTATCCCGTAAGGAATAAACGCTCCAGTGTCATGTAAAAAAGTATCACGCACTCCAAGGACTTCACCATCCTTATTCGCAGCTAGTTCAATTTCATGCACTTGGGTACGCTCTTGATTCGATCCAAGAAAATTTTCTGACCGATCTTCCGTATATTTTACTGGTACACCAAGTTCCATTGCTGCATTAGGCACGAGCACCTCATCCGGGTAGAACAGCATCACTTTCTGACCGAAACCACCCCCAACATCTGGCGCGATGACACGCACCTTGTCCTCATCAATGTTAAATATTGCGGCAAGACCACCCCGAATCGGGATCGGCCCTTGGGTACTATCCCACACTGTGAGCTCGCCCGTCACACCATCATAACGAGCAGCCACGGCGCGGCATTCGAGCGGTGCCGCTGTGCTTCGTTCGATGCGAACGGAAATTTTTGTGAAATGCTCGGCTCGAGCAAATGCCGCATCTGGTTCACCTGAGGTTTGAGTAAAATCAGCAGCGACATTACCGATCACATCAGCGTGCACAAGGTGCGCACCATTGCCAGCTGCAGCTTCAAGTTCGACGGTTACATCGAGAGGTTCATACTCAACA
>DPMX01000210.1 GCA_003540955.1 Gammaproteobacteria bacterium | reverse complement strand
GTCGTCTTGGCCGCCGGTGGCGGTCTCGGAGACAGTGAGCCGTGCATCGAGAATAGCGTCTGCAATCGAACTCGCATAAAGGTTAATGGATCGAATCGCATCGTCATTTCCAGGAATGATGTAATCGCACCCATCAGGAGAGTTATTCGTATCGACGATTGCTATCACGGGAATTTTCAATTTTACCGCCTCCGCTACGGCGATCTTTTCATGCCCGACGTCGACAACAAAAAGGGCATCTGGCAGGCTTTCCATATCCTTGATTCCAGATAATCCACGATTTAATTTTTCTAATTCACGTCGAAGATTTAGTCCCTCCTTTTTCGCGATACGTTCAAGTCCACCTTCCTCGATCAGAGTTTCTATATCCTTAAGGCGTCGAATCGACTGCTTTACGGTCTTAAAGTTGGTTAACATGCCTCCAAGCCAGCGACGATTGACGTACGGCATATCGCAACGGGTCGCTTCTCGTTCGATGGCGCCCTGAGCCGCACGCTTGGTTCCAACGAACAAAATTTTGCCGCGTTTGGCTGCCAATCGACCAACAAAGTTAGTCGACTCAATAAATAAAGGAAGAGTCTTCTCTAAATTGATAATGTGAATTTTATTGCGCTCTCCAAAAATATAAGGGGACATCTTTGGATGCCAGAAACGGGTTTGATGTCCGAAGTGGACCCCAGCCTCGAGCATCTGGCGCATGCTAACGTCAGACATTGGTTTCTCCTATGGGGTTTTACCTCCACCTACCCCATACTCCAATCCATCGGGATAACCGGTGGACACCCCGGAGCACGTGTCGATAGGTGTGCGAATTAACGAATAATGATTGCTCGTTGAGCGCGCGCTTTATAACATATTAGTTTCGGCACAACAATGACTTGAGGCTCTTTCGATAATGTCTGTAAGTATAAAGAACCAGCTCGAAATCGAGAAAATGCGCGTCGCAGGGCGTCTGGCTGCGGATGTGTTAGATCTAATCGAGCCTCACATCAAACCCGGGACAACCACAAACGAGTTGAATGCGATTTGCCACGATCATATTGTCAAACATCAACTAGCAATTCCAGCACCGCTTGACTACTGCGGTTTCCCGAAATCCATATGCACTTCAGTCAACCACGTCGTTTGTCACGGGATTCCCAGCGACAAAGTGCTAAAAGATGGAGACGTGGTAAACGTTGATATAACAGTCATCAAAGACGGATATCACGGCGACACAAGTAAAATGTTTTTTGTTGGCGTTCCTTCTATAAAAGCAAAGCGCTTAGTCGATACTGCGTATGAATGCCTGAAGCTTGGCATATCGATGGTAGCACCCGGCGCGCAGCTCGGAGACATCGGGGCCGCAATCCAAGCACATGCCGAGCGCCATAAGTATTCAATCGTCCGAGAGTATTGCGGTCACGGCATTGGACGCGGCTTCCACGAAGAACCACAAGTCCTTCACTACGGCACACCCGGCACCGGGATCGTTCTCGAACCGGGCATGACCTTCACCATCGAACCAATGATTAATGCAGGAAAACGGCACGTCAAATTGTTACCCGATGAGTGGACTGTCGTCACAAAAGATCGCAGTCTGTCCGCACAATGGGAACACACGATTCTTGTCTCTGAAAGTGGCTTTGAGGTGCTAACAGCACGTCCCGAGGAGAATTTCGCCACATGATCCTTGAATGAACTCTCCAAGTACTGAAAAGGAATTGATGGATTCAGCCTATTTTCTTGCGGGCAAGACATTAGGCGAAATAGCACACCGCCAAGCAATTCCAATACCACCGAACCTAAAGCGTGCAAAAGGATGGGTTGGAGAGCTCCTTGAAGCTGCGCTCGGTGCTAGTGCTGGATCACGTCCAGTTCCCGACTTCGAATCGATCGGCGTCGAACTGAAGTCCATCCCATTAAATGCCCGACACAAACCACAAGAATCGACTTTCGTTTCTAGCGTGCCGCTAATTGATACTGTTGGGCTAAAATGGAGTAGTTCAGTCGTTAAGGCGAAGCTAGATCGAGTACTTTGGGTGCCGGTGGAAGCTGCCCATAGAATACCTATAGCTAACAGACGAATTGGGCGCCCAATTCTCTGGAGCCCGTCACCCGAAGATAGCGCCATATTGCAGGCTGACTGGGAAGAGCATATTGAACGTATTGCACTTGGTAAATTGGATGAACTCGGGGCACAACTCGGCACTTATCTACAAATCCGGCCGAAGGCGCTCAATAAACAAGATCGGACACCCGCCACCGGGGGCAATGGAACACGAACAGCCGCCCTACCGCGAGGCTTCTATTTGCGCACCATCCTCACACGTAAAATACTAAATCTTTAGCAATGAATTAAATATTTGCATACAGTGTCCCAGAAAACCGTACGAATTGTATCTCAGGGGGCAGATAGCTACTCGACATGACTCACTCACCGTGGCGCTTCTGCGTTGCACCAATGATGCAGTATACCGATCGTCATTTTCGATACCTCGCGCGCATCATGTCTCAGCGCGCGAGGTTATATACCGAAATGATCGTTTGTGAGGCGCTACTGCGAGGCAGGCCGGAACGATTCCTCGCCCATTCTGATTTCGAACAACCGGTCGCACTACAACTAGGAGGGTGCGACCCCAAAAAGCTGTCGACCGCGGCCAAACTCGGGGAGCAAGCTGGTTTCTGCGAAATCAACCTTAACTTAGGATGTCCGAGCAGCCGAGTTAAGTCGGGGCGCTTTGGAGTAGCTCTAATGGGCGAGCCCCAGCTAGTAGCCGACTGTCTGACCGAAATGAGCTCGGCAGTCAACATTCCGATAACCATAAAAACTCGGATCGGTATCGCACAGAACGACTCGTACGAGGAATTATTCAAATTTGTGGAAGCAATCGACGGAAGTGGCACAAAGGCCATAATTGTCCACGCCCGCAAAGCGTGGCTTGACGGCTACAGCCCAAGAGAGAATCGCGAAATCCCTCCCTTACGCCACGACTTAGTGCACCAATTAAAGCACGATTTCCCTCACCTAACTGTTGTGCTGAACGGTGGCTTAAGCTCAAAAAGCGAAATAAATCACCACTTGCAACACGTGGATGGGGTCATGTTGGGACGCGCGGCGTATAAAACGCCGTTTCTGCTTGCGACAGTAGACAATGCATTTTTTGAATCAGTTACGAATAACCTTGTCGATCGCTTTGATATCTTTCATCAGTATATCGAGTACGCTAGGGTGCAAATCAATGCGGGCACATATCCCCGGCACATTGCAAAGCCACTCCATTATTTGTTTCGGGGCCAACCTGGAGCGCGTCAATGGCGTCGTCATCTTAGCGAGTACTGCACTAGATCGAATGCCGGCATCGACTCACTACAGAGTGCCCTTAAATGGGTCGAACGTACGACCCCATGAACATCCGCAGCCAAGGCGTGTCGATATAAGAAGTGTCTTGTGACAAAACTTAGGCACACTCCCCCGCCGAGTCTGCGATACACTGATTACAAAGTTAACTTGGTCCAGACATACATGGCTTTGTTTCTGATCGGCCCCCAACGCAAACTACAATTGATCTCGCGACAATAGTGTTCCCGAATATCTAATCCTGCCATCGCCTTGGCCTGAGGACCTGAGACAGGTATCCTTCCTATGCAAGCGAGCAGGACCGCGGGCGATAGATACTTCAGCAGTAGAGAAAACGTTGATTTTGTGCCCTTCTCGAATTGATTCCTCCGGGGCAACAAGCCTGCATAGAAAGTGCTTACAATTGTCACCTTCGCGTGAGTCGCCGCACACCTAGGAAATTAGAAGGCGAGGAGCCCACTTATGAACTTCGAAAAGGCCAGAGCGAACATGGTCGAACAACAGATCCGTACCTGGGAGGTACTAGACCAGACGGTCCTCGATAGTATTCGCGCAATCCCTCGGGAAAAGTTTGTACCAGAGGCGTACCGTACGATAGCGTATTCTGACTTTGAGATTCCAATTGGCTACGGCGAGAAGATGATGACTCCAAAGATCGAGGCACGCCTGGCCCAATCTATTAACCTATCATCTTCCGACCGCGTACTTGAAGTGGGTACCGGTAGCGGCTACTTGACCGCACTCTTAGCGCATCAATGCGCGCAGGTCACAACGATCGAATATCGCTCAGAATTACTCAAGAAGGCACAGAAAATACTTCGCCTACAGGGATATAACAATATCCTATTCGAACAAGGGAATGGTATTGGAGGTTGGGAACCAAACGAACCATATGAGGCAATTGTATTGACTGGTTCCGTTGCAACGGCTCGTTTAGCGATAGGGCAACAACTTGCTATCGGCGGCCGTCTCTTCATGGTTTCAGGAGAGGACCCCGTGATGGAGGCCCAGCTCTTTACACGGGTGGGTGAGTCAGAGTTCGTATCTGAGACATTATTTGAAACCGCCCTCGCCCCCTTGGTGAGCGGCGAAGCGAAACCTCAATTCAAGTTTTGAAAACGAATAGCCCAACCACGCACCTTAACTTAACCGAGAGCGATCCTATTTCAGATTGACTAATGTATGACACTGAAAGCACCCAGAATCGCCAATTCTTTTCAAATCTGCGCCAACGAGAAAGCATGAGATACTCTGCGAGAGCATCTTTAAAGCACTAAATAATATATGGATTATTATTTTCGTCCCCCTCAGGTAATCATAATTATCTTGATGGTTACCATTGTGTGTCCTAGTCATGCTGTCGATCTGGTACACGTGTTAGAGCAAGCTGAACGCACCGATCCTCAATTTCGAGAAGCACATGCTAAAGCACTTGTAGCGGCAGAAGGTATTCCACAAGCACGCGCGGATCTTTGGCTGCCCAAACTAAACTTTACCGGCAGCACCTCTAAGGTAAAGCAAGACATAACGCTGAGTCGAGGTGTTGGTGCCGGTGGTAAAGTAGATTTTACCACTCGCGCATTTGCGGTCACGTTAAATCAACCTATCTATCATTACGATCGATACATTCGACTGGAACAAGCTGACAAGCGATTGAAGCAAGCAACCCACGAACTCAATTCGTCGAGGCAAGCGCTGATAGTGCGCGTAGCAGAACGTTACTTTGACGTATTAGCAGCGCGAGATAACTTGGATTTTGCAACGGCTGAGAAGCTCTCCCTCCGCGGGCAACTCGAGCAAGCCCGACAACGATTCGAAGTCGGGCTAATAGCGATCACCGACGTACAAGAAGCTCAAGCCGGATTTGACCGCGCCACTGCTAATCAAATCATAGCTGAGAATGGGCTCGATAATTCACGTGAAGCGTTGCGCGAGACCACTCAAGTTTACTATGGCGACTTATCAGTTCTGGGAGAGTCTATAAAACTCACTCCACCTGTCCCCGCCGATATCGACGTATGGACACAGACCGCTCTCGAACAAAACCTTGAAATTGCCGCGGCACAAACTGCGACAGAAATTGCGTATAAAGAAATACGTGTCCAATCGTCTGGACATATACCGACACTCGACATCACAGGTAGTCATGGATTCAATAAACAAGGGGGACGTTTTGGGGCTAGTGAGATTACCCAAGGCAACATCGCGATCGAGCTCAACGTACCCATCTACGAAGGTGGTCGAGTGAACTCCCGTACTCGGGAGGCAAAACATGAACACACCGCTGCCGTCCAGCGTTTGGAACGAGCGAGGCGCGCAGTCTTACGTGACACGCGGCAAGCCTACTTGGGGGTGATTTCTCAAATTAGCACCGTTAAGGCCCTCCGACAGGCAGTACTCTCATCTAATACTGTCGTCGCATCAACTAGAGCCGGATTTGACGTGGGCATGCGAACCGCAGTTGACGTAGTGGAGGCTGAACGGGGTTTGTTTGAAGCAAAGCGAGATTTCTCCCGTGCTCGCTACGACTACATCCTAAATATTTTGCGACTTAAAAAGGCAGCGGGAACTTTGGTCCCGGACGATCTCTTCGTGGCGAACAGCTGGCTGGTCGATCGGCAATAGGAATATTTTAAGGTTTATAAAAGTCTATAGGCCCAAACAAATCCACTGTAGGAGTCCATTATGAGTCTATCTAGTTCATGTGCCAGTTCGTCAAAGTGCTCGATCAACCAGAGTCTTCTGCTGATAATCGATATTCAGGAACAACTTGGTAACGCTATGCCGAAAAAAGTCCTAAACAGGGTAGTTACAAATGCTGCCCTTCTAGCCCGCTCGGCCGGATTACTTGGGGTACCTGTACTGGTCACTGAGCAATACCCGAAAGGCCTCGGACCAACTGTCAATAATCTCCTTGCTGCGCTTCCTGCCTCATCCCAATCGTTTGAGAAGACGAGTTTTAGCTGCATGGGGTCGAGTGAGTTCACCACATCCCTTGAACGAACCGGACGTCGTCAAGTAATTATCGTCGGGATGGAGGCCCATGTTTGCGTAATACAGAGCGCGCTAGACCTCTCCGCTAACGGCATAGATGTCTATGTAGTGGAAGACGCTATCTGCTCAAGGCGACTCGAAAACTACCAGAATGCTTTGGATCGGGTTCGACAAACCAAGGTCGGGGTCATTAGCGCAGAATCAGTCATCTTTGAATGGTTAGGAGACTCGCATCATACTCAATTCAAACAAATACAAACGATGCTGCGTTGATTTACTGCACCCAAATCAGATTCAATTGATAGTGTATTCACGGCTGCGCATACAAGCACCGTATGCTCGATTATATTCGTCAACTCGGTCAAGCCGTTCTAGGTGCGCCTGATCAGCCTGTGCTTGTTGCACCTGATGCTGCCGTTGCCGCTTTGCGGGCGGTTCTTGGGGCCGTGCACTCCGTGACAATGCTCCAAAAAGCGTCGATGAAATTGCGCCGATCGCCGCCCCCTTGCCCGCATCGCCGGCAA
>DPMX01000369.1 GCA_003540955.1 Gammaproteobacteria bacterium | reverse complement strand
TGCGCTTCGGGTGCGTCGCGTAGCGGGTATTCCGCGAAGATCTCTGTACGTAGGATCCCGGCTTTGATGTCGTCAAATGTTTGTGCTGCCAGGTCGAGCAAGTGGCCACGTCTTTTGGTGTGGGCGTATAGAGAAGGGCGAGTAAAAAACTTTGCGGTCAAAAGATCTTGGCTCATGAGGTCGAGTGGCGCGGGTAATCCGCTCGCAACACCAAATAAACATAGGGTTCCTAGGGGTTGCAGACACCGTATCGAGTCGTCGAAGGTATCTTTCCCGATAGAGTCATAGACCACATCTACCCCTTGGCCGTTAGTTGCGGCGAGTATCACGTCGGCAAAATTATCGCGGGTATACACTATTGGGTGCTCGCAACCGAACTGACGCACGAATGCTGCTTTTTCGTCTGAACTTACTGTGCCAAAGACCTGGGCACCGAGGTGGCGGGCGAGTTGCACACACATCAAGCCCGTTGCACCAGCGGCGGCGTGGATAAGCACCCTTGATCTATCTTTAACTGCGTAGGATTGGCGAAGCATAAACTCTGCTGTCATGCCTTTAACCATGCTTGCGGCAGCCACCTTATCGCTGATGCCATCGGGCAGCGGGAATAAACGATCGGCGGGGAAGTTGCGCGTTTCACAATAACTGCCGATCGGGACTCCAACATAACCGACTCGGTCTCCCACCGCGACGTTATTAACCTCGGAACCGATCGCTTCGATCACTCCGGCTGCCTCTACACCAGGCACGAATGGCAGAGGTGGTCCGGGATAAGCACCGATGCGAAGACCGATCTCCATCATATTCATTCCAACGGCGTGTTGACGGAGACGAACTTCGTTAGGTTGAAGATCAGCTAGTGTTATTTCTTCCCAACGCAATTGCTCTACGCCGCCGAATTCATAGATCACGTGGGCCATTGTCATCGGTGATTAGTCCTTCAGCGGTTTAGAGACAATTTTGCTAAGTCAAATGCAGCTTACATCAAAATTGTACAGCCCATGTTCATGCCGCGCTATCGGCGACATCCCCCTGTGGTGAATTAATGGCTGTCCAGATCTTGTTCGACGTCGCTGGCATCGTGAGATCGGTGATCCCAATAGGGCCTAGGGCATCGAGTACCGCGTTCATTACCGTTACCGGCGCACCGATTGTCCCAGCCTCACCGGCTCCCTTTGCGCCAAGTGGGTTGGTTGCAGAATACCCGTCGATCGTGTTCGATCCAAACATGGGTAAGTTGTCAGCACGCGGCATGCAGTAATCGAGGAACGAGCCGCTGAGCGGTTGCCCGGACTCCGGATCGTATTGTGTATTTTCCATTAAAGCTTGTCCGATACCCTGCGCGAGGCCTCCGTGGATCTGACCATCGACAATCATGGGGTTGATGATGACGCCTAAGTCATCGCCAACGTTGTAGTTAAGGATTTCAACCACGCCCGTTTCTGGATCAACCTCGAGTTCGCAACAATGCGCGCCCGCGGGAAAAGTAAAATTCGGTGGGTCATAGAAAGCGGTTTCTTCGAGTCCAGGTTCGAGCACGTCGAGCGGATAGTTGCCAGGCACATACGCTTCGAAGGCGACATCTTTAAAGGCTAAGATTCGATCGGTGTCTCCGACCTTAAAAAATCCCTCGATAAAATCGATCTCTTCTAGTGGTGCTTCAAGCATATGCGCTGCAATTTTTTTACCCTTATGAATGATCTTATTGACTCCGTTGAATATTGCACTGCCGCCGACGGTCAGGGAGCGCGAGCCATAAGTTCCTTGACCAAATGGAATTTGGCTGGTGTCGCCGTGGATAATCTCTATGTCATCTATAGGTATGCTTAACTGCTCGGATACAATTTGCGCGAATGTCGTCTCGTGGCCTTGACCGTGACTTTGGGTGCCCGTCATCACTTTCACTGTGGCGTCCGAATTTACTCTAACTGTCGCGGCCTCGTAGCCCGCCATCTTCGCACCCCATGCGACCTGTGGGGCGGAAGGACCGGGCCCCGCTACTTCGACGTAGACACATACGCCAATGCCGCGAAGTTTGCCTCGAGTTGCCGCCTCCGCGCGCCGCTCCTCGAACCCTGTATAGTCCGCCGCTGCTAAGGTCAGGTCGAGGCATTTCGCGTATTCACCGGAATCGTATTCCATCCCTAGTGCTGTGGTGTAGGGGAACGCATCAGGTGGAATGAAATTTCGTCGGCGCAATTCAATCGAATCAATGTTTAGTTTGACAGCGGCAGTCTCGATCAATCGCTCTATCGTATATGCCGCCTCTGGTCGACCTGCGCCGCGATAGGCGTCGGTTGGCACTGTGTTGGTGAGGACGCCTTTGACTTCGCTGTAACATGCCGGGATCGCATAGACTCCAGTCAACATAGTTGCGTGGAACACCGTTGGGATAGCGGCCCCAAACAAAGAGATGAAAGCACCAAGGTTTGCAACGACGCTTGATTTGACAGCGAGGATTTTACCGTTTTCATCCAGGGCCATCGCAGAGTGTGTGACGTGATCGCGAGCATGTGCGTCGGATAAAAAGGCTTCGCTACGTGACGATGCCCACTTGACAGGGCGTCCAAGTTGTTTCGTTGCGTAGAGGGCGACCATTTCTTCGGAGTATTGGTATGACTTGGACCCAAAGCCACCACCAACATCCGGTGCAACAACCCTAAGTTTGTGCTCGGGGATGTTTAAATTTGAACGCGCATGGAAGAAGCGAGCGAGATGTGGGGCCTGATGCGAAACATACATCGTGTATTCTTCACTCGCGGCGTCATACTCACATACCAGGGCGCGTGGCTCCATGGCGCTTGGTACTAGGCGATTCTGAATAGTGTCGATCTCAACCACGTGGGCCGCTTCAGCGAACGCCGCCGCTGTGGCCGCTTGGTCACCGATTTCCCAGTCGAAGCTTAAGTTATTTGGAGCCTCTTCCCAGATCTGCGGTGAATCTGGTGCTAAGGCGCTAGCGGTATCGACAATGGCGGGTAACTCTTCGTATTCGAATTCGATCAACTCCGCTGCATCTTTTGCCAGCAAACGGGATTCAGCGATTATGCCCACAATCGGCTGTCCGACATAGGCGAGCTTGTCGGTCGCGAGCACCACTCGCGGAGGATCCGCCATAGGTGAGCCGTCTTTGTTCGCAACGGGCCAGCCGGTCAACATCGCTGTGACTCCGCCGCGTTCGAGATCGTCAGCTGCATATACTGCGACCACGCCTTCGGCGGAGGCTGCGGCGGTCGTGTCCACAGACTTCAGCCGCGCGTGCGCGACAGGAGATCGTAAGACATAAAGATGTAACTGATTAGGAAGCGAAATGTCATCGCTATAGCGGCCTGAACCCGTAATGAAGCGTTGATCCTCTTTGCGACGAACTGACTTACCGATACCGCTGATCATTCCTGCTTAGCTCCTCTAGATAATCAGCACTAAAAGTGACTCTCTCGAGACCTATTGTCAACAACACTTTGCCAAATCAGACAATAGTCAGTCGACATTTCACCATATGGGCGGAGCTATATTCTAAAATGTCACGTTTAGAAGGCCATTGCTGTTCGTGTTGGTAGTCCGTACCCTTTCGATCCGACTACTATCGTACAGCGAGGCTACTATGGCTAAGATTCGGATACGGAAATATCGAACAATTGTCGACGAAATTCAGATTGAGATAGGCCGTGAAATCAATCCGCCGGTGCGCTATTGCGCCGCGATGGCGGTAATCCAAAACCCGTACGCAGGCCGGTACAGCGGAGACCTCGGGGAACTGGAGGTGATCGGTGCGGCCATGGGTGATGAACTCGGGCGCCGCGCTGTGGCGGCACTGGACATCAGGCCGTCTGAAGTGACAAGCTATGGGAAGGCCGCTATTGTTGGTGAAGCGGGTGAACGTGAGCATGCCGCAGCGGTAATACATCCAACTTTAGGCAAGCCGTTACGCGCAGTATTGGGCGGCGGTGCCGCCGTTATTCCATCAGCTAAAAAGATAGCAGGCCCCGGTGCTTCAATCGATGTGCCACTTCACAACAAAGACGATGCTTGGTCGTTTCCACATTTCGATGCCATGGAAATATCCGTTACTGGTTCGCCGAAAGCAGATGAGATAGTCGTCATTGTCGCGCTAGCCAACGCTGGGCGACCGCAGCATCGAGTAGGTGAGGGGTTGTCGGCGGATGATGTACTTCATAAGGGTTGATCTGACCTAGAGCCAGCTCACGTGGAAACTTTCGGGAAGCGCTATGTTTCATACCTGTAACAGCCATGGTGCCGCTATCGACCACCCTTCGCGGCCGCGTGCGTCAAGTGGCTTGAAAACACTTACGGTCGATATCCACTGCCACTGTGAGTGCTACCCAGTGACAAAGAAGATGAAATCAGAAGCGAAGCGCACCGACAATGTTGCGTTAGCATTTGGTAATTCATTAACTCAAGCAGTCAACGAGGAACAACTGATCAATGTTCAACCGAAAATGCAATCGTTGGACGAGCGACTCGCTGACATGGATGCGATGGGTGTTGATGTGCAAGCCATTACTGTACCGCCTTACCAATATTATTATTGGGCGGAACCTGAGGTTGGACGCGAGGTAACGTGGCAACTTAACAATCATCTCGCGGAGACTGTCGCCAAAGAGCCGGATAGGTTTGTCGCGATGGGCACAGTACCCTTGCAGAATACAGAAATGGCCGTCGCCGAGCTTGAACGCTGTATCGGCGAACTCGGTATGCGTGGAGTCGAGATCTCCGCTCACGTTGGCGCGGAAGAACTATCTGCAAAAAGACTCGCACCGTTCTTCGCTAAGGCAGAAGAATTGGATATCCTTATATTCATCCATCCCGAGGGATTTAGTCACGCCGATCGCTTTACCGAGCACTATTTTATCAATTTGATTGGTCACCCTTTGGAGTCGACCCTTGCCGTTAGCCACTTAATTTTCGATGGCGTGCTCGATCGCTATCCAGGCCTCAAAATCTGTGTTGCCCACGGAGGCGGTTACATTCCAAGTTATGTCGGTCGCATGGACCACGCTCACCGTGAACGCGATGACTGCCGGGAATTTATATCATCAGCGCCGAGTAGCTATCTTAGTAAATTTTATTTCGACACGTTGGTTTTCGAGCCGGATCAACTCGCGTTCTTAACCGAAAAATATGGTTCGGATCGTATCCTGCTAGGCACAGATTATCCTTATGACATGGGTGAGGAGGATCCGCTCGGCTTAGTGAGCAAGGTAGCGCAGTTGGATGGCGATGCGCGTGCCGCGGTGTGTGGGCTGAATGCGGCTAGGTTGCTTAAGCTGGAGGTTTAATACCGGCACCGGACTTAACTTAGTGTGCTGCCTTTGTAGGAATAAGGCGACCATAAATATACACAGCAAGTGGCCGAGAAAGCGTCAACGGATCACTTCCAGGATCTGCATCAAGAATTAAAAAGCTTGCGGTATTCCCAACCGCTAAGGTACCGAGACCGTCTCGGAAACCCCAATACTCGGCCGGTACCGTCGTACCTGCTTCGATGATTGCCGCATTATCAAGGCCAGCCTTTTGCAACAACTCGAGCTCTTGTGGATTGATTCCCGGGAAGGAGGTGTAGCCCATATCCGTGCCGTACAGCACGGTAGTCCCGGCCTCGCGTAAACGGCGTACATTGCCCACCGCTTCGGTTGAATCAGGAAATGCTGCCAAGGTGGAAATAAGAGCGCGCCCGGACCAGGCTTTGATTGTCTGATCGCTCAGCCGTTCGACAGGGGTATGAGCTAGCACGTCAACACCAGCTGCCGCCGCGCGTAAGGCATCAAAATCATTTAGCGCATGAGAAGCAACCCGCATCCCATGCGAGTGAGCTCGATCGACGATCGCCTTTATTTCTGCGTCGCTGAGGATCGAGCCGTTTTTGGCCATAGAAAGTATGCCGCCACCGGTCGCATCGCCGACGGGAATTTTTATAACTCGGGCACCTGCGGCATAAAGACGATCAACCGCCTCTTGAGCCGCCGTGACTCCACTAATTTCCAAGCCGTAGCCATCGGCTCCCCAACTCTTAGTTGGGTAACCCGCGACGGCGGTTATCATTGGTCCTGCGCGTATCACGGTCATTGGTTTGAGATCTGCTGCGAGAAAGGACATCGGAGCGGCCAGATCGACGGCTCCAGCAATGCCACCGCGGGCTAGCTCGTTCGCACTGTACGCGTAGGCTAAATGGACATGACTGTCGATGAAGGTGGGTGCGATAAAAAGCCCGGTCGCCGACACGACGCGCATGGTTTTGTCGGGTGTATCAGAATCGATCGCCGCGATGCGCCCGTTGCGCACAATTAGCGTCGCTTTTCCGATGCCGGTAATATGTGCACCGACTATGGCGAAGCCCCGGCTGGATTCTTCCGTAACTGATGCGTTTGTGTTGGCCAGTAGCAATGGCGAAAATACCAAAGCACCGATTACAAGCCAAAGGGTCGGTCTACACATATACCGCACCGATGAAAGGGTTGGAAATCTTAAAGTAGGAAGCGCAGACTTGATTCTTGCCGATATAATGTGCAAGGGTCCCGCCTACCAAAATTGGCCTGACACGATGAGTTCTCCCGGTTAAGGCAAACATTAAACTGGCCCCCGCAGTATTATTTCTTGCGAGCGAGGGAGCTGAGTATACGACAGGTACAGTCGTCGATGTTAATGGTGCTTCTTACTTGCGGAGTTAACTGTTCGATCGAGTCGATGTGCTCCCCATATTTATTCTTTGCTAAGACTCAAAATGAATCGGAGGGAACAATGGTAGAAATCGGCAAAGTAGATTATAGCGATTTCGAGGTCGATAAATCAGCGGCGTACCCGACGCTTAAAGACCGTGTCGTGATCATAACTGGTGCCGGTCAGGGTATCGGACGTGGGTATGCGCATTATTTCGCGGCGCAAGGGGCAATCCCGATAATCGCCGAAATCAATGGTGAAGCCGGCGAGAAGGTAGCTGAGGAGGTCCGTACTAAGCATGGCGACGCATTGGCTATTCAAGTTGACGTTACGGACCTCGATTCGGTAACGAACCTGGTGAATCAGGTGCTTTCCCAACGTGGTCGCATCGATTGTTTGATCAACAATGCGGCGGTCTTCTCTAAAATCACTATGGCACCCTTTTGGGAGCTACCGGTTGACGAATGGAAGGCGGCGGTCGATGTGAATATCACTGGTGCGTTTTATTGTGCTCGGGCGGTGGTGCCGGCAATGCAGGAAGCGCGTTGGGGTCGGATAGTTAACGTGTCTTCGGCAACGTTTCTGATGGGCCTACCTAATTATCTCCACTACATCACGACCAAGTCCGCGATGGTTGGGATGAGTCGATCGATGGCGCGGGAGCTGGGGCCGTGGAATATTACTGTGAATACCTTTTGGCCTGGAGTTATGCAGACCGAGATCGAGCGCCCCTCGGTACCAAACGAACGCTTCAAGGAATACACTGCACGGCAATCGCTACAGCGTCAGGGTACGATCCATGATCTTGCTAAACCCGTACTGTTTCTCTGTTCAGAAGAATCAAGTTACATAACCGGCCAGAGTTTGCAGGCCGACGGCGGGCTAACTTTTGTATAGGGAAGGGGATTGCCCTGGGCCCTTCTATTTTCCACAATCGTAAATTGAAAAACCTGATAGTGTTTTAAACTATCGTTCGAATATTTGGGGAGAATCTATGGCATCCAAGGTGCGGACTAAATCTGCGACGATCCGTGAACGTCTCGATCATCCGATCGTCGACTCTGACGGTCATGCCTCAGAGTTCGAACCGATTATGTTTGATTATCTCCGCGATGCGGGGGGTAGTGGTGCCGTAGAGCGTTTTAAGAAAATGAGCCATTTCTATAAACCTATCTGGTTTGATATGTCGGCCGAGGAACGCAGAGAAAAACGAGTAACGCGGCCGCATTGGTGGGTTCACCCGATAAAGAACACACTGGATCGCGCGACGAGTTCGCTTCCACGGCTAATGTATGAACGATTGGACGAAATGGGGCTCGATTTTACAATGGTTTGTCCGAGCTTAGGTTTTGGCGCGTTGCACCTTCCTGATGACGAATTGCGGAGCGTTGCGTGTCGAGCGTTTAACACTTTTCATGCGGAAGTATATGCGGAATTTTCGGATCGAATTACACCCACTGCCATTATTCCCATGC
>DPMX01000178.1 GCA_003540955.1 Gammaproteobacteria bacterium | reverse complement strand
CGACCGAAACGGCGATGTAAATCAGCTCTTTAGTTAAAGGATCCAACGCACCCGCCCCCATGACGTCTTTTATTCCCACCCATGTGCGTCGGAGTTGTGCCGGATTATTGGCCAACCCTTTCCAAAAGTTATTGATAAAATCGGTTTTCCGATGCGCCCGGATATCATCGTAGATTTCGCGCACTTCTTTGGATGCGTCTTCGTACTCAACGAGCTTAACAGTAGCCATATATCTGTCTCCGGCAGTCTAACGATAGGTGTAGGATATAAACATTTCCAGGACGAAAATATCATCGCGCCCGCCAATCGCTTCGATCGCGCCTTGATGTGGCGTCCCCCAGGCAAAACCTAAGAAGGTATAGAAACGATCGCTCGGAAAATGTTCCACCCCAAAATTAACCTCTTCCGACCAATTGGTATCACTTACTGGTGTACCAAAGTACTGCGGTGTATCGAGGTTGTGATTGTAGTACCACACACCAACCGACCAATCAGGGCGAGGAAAGATCTTTAGTTTAACAAGCTTGGTTTCTTGATTTTGATTGAATAGGTGGAACTCTCCAGTAACTTCACCCTGGTACCAAGTATCCCAATCGCGTTTGAAAATCGTAAAGAACGAACCGCGATATTCCTCGTTTTCTAAGGTGTCGCCCTCGTCACCGGAGAAATGGGAATAACGAAAGTAAAGTATTGGGTTCCACGGCACCGTAGAAAATCTGTAGTTACCTTCAACGTACCAAGCATTTGCGTCATTATCACGGCCAGTTAAGTCGCTTTTGCCGCGCTCCATCACAAATTCACCGAAGAGTTTTAAATTGTCGAAACCGGGAACTCTGATGTCGGCACCGCGAACACCCGCGACTCGCATGCCGCTAAGTGCTAGAGCGTCATTATCGTCAAAGATTTCAAGGTACATTAACCCAAGGGTGCCAAAGATATCTTTCGTCGTTGTCTCGAGGTTTATTCCTGCTATGCGTGCATCGCCAAGATCGTCGTCCGATCTCAACCAGAAAATGTCCCCGCGAACCGGCTCCGTGTTGACCCGCAGAATCGCAGAGTTCCGCCACGCGGAGAATGCGCCTATCCAATACTGTCCATCAGCAGGGCCTTTGTTGAAATTGCCGTCGCCGATAAAGAATCCATCGCCGATACTGAAATCTTGCCCACCGACGGAGATATCGACTTTGTCGTTACGCCAACCGATTGTAGTCGAGTCAGTATCTATAGCGCGGTCACCGGAACGAACAATTTGCCCTGATAGCTCGCCATCCAACATGGTAGTCGCCGCAACCATGCTGAAAATACTGTACAAAGTAGAGTTAGCCATATCCCATTCGAGATCGATGCGCGGTTTTAGCCCCAATGATAGGGTTTGACGTTCCGTCTCGCCCAGAGAGTCAAATGCGCCAATACCATAATTAATTCCTTCAGCAGCTTGGATGCCACCGAGAAATTTGAGCTCCGCCGTGACTCGGCGCCCATTTGCGCCATAGAGCTCGCCACTAATGGCTGCTTGATACTCGACAAGGCAAACCATCGCAAACAAAAATAATAACGGGCGAAATATCATTTAAAGCCTTAGTGAGGTCCTGGTTGGCTATTGAACTAAATTAGACTGGGCTTCTAATGGACTTAAAGGCGCGGTTTCGTTTTGTTGTTGAAAACATCGTCCCTAAATTAAGATTAGTTATAGAAAATTTTTGTTATTGACTTTAAGTCTCTTAGCGAACTATAGATAAGGCAAGCACGAAAAACAAACAACTGCGTAATAATTATGATAAAAATTAGAGGTTTAAGATCTTAATCCAAAAAATATCGATTTAATGCAAATACTCAAGATGTATGACAAATTGGCACACTTAATCGCATGGCTTTGGTCGAAATAAAAACATGACACATCCCGTCGTCGTCTACGTTCCTCACCCAGGCGTTGGAGATCTGATGTGGCATCTACCGTTTATACGCGCACTTGCTGAGCATCGTTGCGACGACGCAATTACACTACTAACGCGACGCACGACCCAAGCAAAACTTTTACTTGCCGACGAACCTCATATTTATACGGTCGAATATGTGCCGTATGTGAGTGGTCCCCTATGTCATCTTCGCGAACTCTTCTTAACGCTGAAAACCTTGCGCCGCCTGCAACCACGTTCGCTTTGGATCCTCGACAAAATCAGTCGACCTGCAATTGCGGCTCGAATCCTTGGTATACAAGATGTATTTGGTTTTGGACTAGGTTCACAAAGGCGCTGGGTCTGCAAACCAGCGCTAAATCCAGATCTAAAGGACATTCATCAGATCGACAAACTCACCGCCTATTTTGAGTTGCAGCAAATCCCAGTCGCCTCGACAGAGCCTAGCCTCATTATCAACCCAGAAGCAATCAATAAACAACAGATGCGCTTCAACGACAAGCCTAAACCATGGATCATGCTTGGTGTAGGCGCACGTAATCAAATCCGGCGTTGGCCGAATGTTTTTTATCGGAACTTAATCGAACGCTTCAATGGCGCGGGCACTTGGTTTGTGCTCGGTGGTTTGAACGAATTTGAGTTGGTTGAGCGCGAGATCGTCCCGCATACGACAAACCCGAATGTTGTTAATATTTCACGACTAAATATAGCGGAAGCAGCAGCCTTAATAAGTTGTTGCAATCTTTTTATCGGCAACGATTCAGGACCGATGAATATCGCAGCAGCACTAGGTATAGCAACAATTGGCTTATTCGGTGCAACGGCCCCGCTGCGGTACTCAAAGCACATTCGTCCCCTCACTAGCCCCGCGAATAATAGACGTATGGCCGCGATCACAGTTGAAGAAGTTTCTGATTTAGCTACGCGTCTAGGGGTTTTTGATAAAGGACCAGACAGGTTCCTCTAATCTGAATAAGGGGCATGTTATCCGACAATAAGTTTAACGCCTCAAATACACCGGGTGTGACATCAGGTCCGCGGTAATCGTGCCACAGAATATAGCCGCCAGCACGCAGCATCGCGAGAGCATTTTTGCTGTCGCTTTCAATGTAGGAACGCGCGTGAGAACCGTCTATAAATATCAAGTCCATACAATCATAGTAGGTGTGATATGGGAAAGTTTTGCTATCCCCATATAGCTGCACGACTTTACGAGCGATTGTTGTGCCAGAGTACACAAATTGGTCAAATTTGGATTCTTTGATAGCGTTTGCAAAGTCCCCACGAGCGTCGCCAGATGCGTGTTGATAGCTTGCGTGTTCTGTAAGCGCTAAAGTGAGGGTGTATACGGTTGTCTCGGTAGGGCTGTTGGCACCAAGTAGATAGGTTGTTTTTCCCGTAGCAGTACCAAACTCAAAAATACTCTTTGCACGCTTAGCAAGGTTACATAGAATCCAACTTTCATAATCAGACACGCCCCCAGGGGTATTATCATTAGCAATATGCCGCACTTCAGTCGAAGCCAATGGGCCGCGTTCATTACGTTCGAAATGAGGGCTTATTTCGTAAATCGAACTTAATGGAATCTTCCCCCACCCAACTTTTCTGCCTTGTCTCCTTCGCCTTGCAAGACGCGAACGGTGCCTCAACCCCGAGTATAAAATTAATAATACGACGCTTAGCGCTGCTAAGAAGATTAGTGCCACCTTGGCAATCACGATGACACCAGCAACACTAATTTTTCCCAGCGAGTTCTTTGTAAGAAGCTAAAGACTCTCGGTTTCTTATTTGTAAATCTCAGTAATTCGCTCGCAGCAACATTAAAAGGTGGTAGCCGGATATCGAGCCGTCGAAAGCCTCCGTCATCGATATTTTTATTTTCTGTCGGTTTCTTCGATTCCACGCAGTTCGTAATAATGCTAAAGCGGTATCGATCGACGATCGAAAGAAAACGCTCAATTGTGTTATTTGACCAATGCTGCAGTACGTCTTTCACCAACAAAAGATCAGCTCCAGGGAGTTCATCGAAGTCACCGCTAAAAAAATGAAAGTTGATATTTTCCGCGGCATACGTTTTGCGATTTTTATCTATAACCACATCCACGATATCAAAGCCGTCATACTTAACTCCATCCCAATCGATTAAATGGGAAAACTGCCAATCGCCGCACCCAAGGTCAACTACTTTCTTTATGCCGTACCCTCGAATGAACGACTGGATGGTCTCAACATAAGCACCTGTGTGGATTGGCAACGAGCCTTCTCCCGAACCACAGCCCCAAAGGTTTTCAGAATAAATAGACTCAAATACCTGTTTCATAGGATCCTCCGAGGTAACGCGGATTCTATTTGCGGCCCTAACTGCGGCCATCGCGAATACTCTAAAGGATACCTGGAAATCGTAAAGTCCAGGATATTAAAACAGTCGATACGGCTGTTAAATGAAGGTGTCCCTGATGAGCACTAAAAAGCCTTGATGTCGCAAAATTATGGCCGCGGAGGTATCCTCACGGAGCTTGCCTACGTGCCGACATAGGACATCTAAATTGTTAAAATTTTTGTTGCGCCCGCTCTTTGCTGCTATTGGTTATACGTTGTTTAGGCTTCAAAACAGCAAAATTCGGGGATACTTGTTCGCTTTTTTTCGCCAACGCCATCCAGAACGATTTCTATGTGTCGACCAATTCCAATTCCCTTATATCGTGCATACCTCTGACAACGGAACCAGCCGAGAAGTGTATCGCTGCGGGCAGTTAGATCTCGAGAAATTCCAACGGGTCGTGGAAATATTATCCAAAAAGGTGATGGCGAATCGACGAGTGCTACTTGACGTCGGCGCCAATCTCGGCACGATCTGCATTCCGTTAGTGGGAACTGGTCAATTCAAAAGAGCCATCGCAGTTGAGCCTGATCCTCTAAACCTCCGTCTTCTGCGCACAAATATTGCGTTCAATGAGCTGCAAGAACATATCTTAGTGCTGGAGCGCGCAGCAGCTGACGACGATAATCGGAAACTATTGCTCGAACTTAGTGCAGTCAACACGGGTGACCATCGAATCGCCGTTTCCAAAGCGCCAGGCCTGCATCACGAAGAAAATCGTAACCGAATAGAAGTGCAATCTATTACTATCGATTCAATCGTCGAATCAGACACGGCTCACGCTGAGGAATTTCTAATTTGGATGGACGTTCAAGGTTACGAGGGATGGGCACTTACCGGCGCGAAAAAGACGTTAGCGTGTACGCCTCCGTTGGTCCTCGAGTTTTGGCCCTACGGCATGCGCCGCGCTGGTTCCTTCGGCCCCCTTCAGAAATCAGTTGCGCCCTACAAGTATTTCGTTGATTTATCTGATCCGGGGGCTACTCGGCTTGCCATTGATGACCTTCCGGTCTTATATAACCAGATCGGAGAGAATGGGGACTACACTGATCTAATTCTTCTACCCGACGAAGAGTGATCACCGCCCGCGATATGCGGACGTCCTGTCCTTGGCATCACTATAGCTTTTTATCTGTGGGTTTTCTTCTAAGTAGTGAAGAAGGTGGCCCCCCTGCTCCCGTACAAATCCGAAGGTTAGGTATCGGTTAGTTTGCGCGGTAATGAAAATCCAACAGTAGCGTCTATTGAACAATTTCCACCGTCATTCTCTAAAAAAGCGTCTAAGTCCAATTAGAGTTTTGCGACCCGACTATGCAAAAATTGATCGATAGCCACATTTACAATCTCCGCCTGTTCCAGGGTGACTGTATGACCGGCTCTGGGCACTGGTGTCATGGCAACGTCAGGCAAACCATCTGCCATCGGTTGCGCGGCACGCGACAACGACAACACCCCGTCCTCTTCCCCATGCACAATCAAGCTCGGAATAGACAAATGTTGGAGTTCTGCCGTCAGGTCGCGTTTATCCAACCATGAATTCGCTTCGCGGTAGACTGAGCGCGCCGGTATGTCACACCATCTGTCAACCCATTTAGCAATGAGTGTAGGGTTGTCGGCGTGCGTGCTTGGACCAAAACAAAGACCGGCAACCCACTCGGCGAACGGCCGAGGCACCAGGCCATCAGCATTTAACGCACCGAAAGCGTTTCCATAAAGGGCAGCCAATCGCTGCTGCCGCCTGCGCCATGCAGGAACAATAAGGTCTTGCCCGCCCCTTTACGGCGCATGACAATTTCACAATCGTGGAGTTTAAAATGCGTGGGAACGGCCCCCCCCGGCCTGGGCGCTAATTGCGTTCACTTTGTGCCGCCCCCCAACAATTGTTTTTTATAATGTCTTTCCGATAGCTTAGAGCCCCCTTCAGCGCTAGTGCAAGAAGTAAATCCCCTGCCTAGTTAATACTAAATACCTGAGGAAGAGAAAGAATCGAATAGTTGCGCGCGGCATAACAGGCTTAGCACCGCGTCGTTAAGTCCGAATGAGTCAACCACGCCTTCGGCATTCGAGAATAGACAGAACCCGAAAAAACGGAGTTGCTTGATCTATAGTTATCATCGACGTTTGATATGGTGGTAATTAGGATGGATACCGCAATATTAATCAACAAGTTCCCCCACGCAAAAGTGCGCCATGTGCCGCTCAGCCATTTTACTGTGGAAGTCACCAAACTCCCCAGTAGCATCCTTGCCAGCGTGCATCCTTGCGACGAACGGCCCGCCAGGATGATGGTATTTCCATTCGCTAATATCGTAAACCTTGCCGCGGATGATGACCCAACAGTCCTCAAAGGTGTTGTGTTGCGAGACTTCTGCGCGCCTTACTTTTCGCTCGCCATTTAACGAGACTTTCGGCATCCAAAGGTTCCCCATAACCTCGCGTCGTGCCGTCATCGCGGCTGAGCGCGATCGGAAATCCCATGGCCCGAGTTTTTTCGGCGGCAACTTGTCGCCAATTTCACGTGCATCGAACGCGTAAATCCAATCGTCGTTTGATCCTGCGCGCTCGTCGTGGTTAAAAACCGGATAATCTCGTTCGTCTAATGCCTTTAGAATCTGGCGCCGCTCCGGAGAATCTTCTGGTTCAAGATGCTTAAACAAAAATTTCGAACCAAATTGAAAACGCGTAGCGCGGTAATGACGCACCCTTTCGTAATGCAGCAACGCGCTATAAACGTCGGCACCATGAAGCTTGAAACAACTGCTAAGTGCTGCGCCATCTTCAAATGCCTGTGCCGCACCCTGGCCGAAGGTCGGCAGCATTGGGTGGGCCGCATCACCCAACAAACAAACTCTGCCCTCCTGCCAATATTCAAACGCATCACGGTCATATAAGCCCCACTTCGTGGGCTTTACCATCCCGCTTGCAAGCGCCAATATATCGTCTCGACGCGGGTCACCTGCAAACGCTTTGCCCATCTTCTCGCCCATCTCACCATGGTCAATCGGAAACCAGTCGCCCCAGTCTTCTGGGAATTCAGCCGAGTCCGGCTCGTGATACGCGAGCCAGACATTAAGTAGTTCACCGCTCCGCACCCAATACGTCATGCACCAAGCGTGCGGATGCTTCCGCACGTCCATGCTGTAAGATTCGATCGGGTTATTATCCAAAGGGCTCCCGTCGGCATGACGGAGCGTGTCGAATGTCGCCCGGGGAACTAAACCGCGATACACAGTGACTTCAGTCCAACGCCGCGGCGGGGTGTCGGGCCATTGGAGTTCCAATACTTTGGAATTAATCCCATCCGCACCAATTAACAATTCGCCTTCAGCAAAGGTCCCGTCTGCGAACCCCGCGGTGGCCAAAGCCTCTGTTTGAGCAAGCGAAATTAAGCGTTTGTTCATGTGCACCTGAATCGGACAGTCCACTCCTGATTCGGGCGCGAACTCGTAAACTCGTTTGTGCAGACACATCAAGAGATCCAGTCGATGCATATGATGGAATCCCGCCCCATCGCCGATTGCCGTCTCATGGTCGAATGGTTTTTTAGAAATCTTGCCGTCGGCAAATATTTCACGCGTCGCGTCGAGGATTGCTGCACGCCCGCCGTCAACAGCGCCATGTTTCCCTTTTGGATCACCACCGTCCAGGTCAATCCCCAGCCAGTTGCATAACCGCGCACCGTTTGGTGGGATATTCAAACCCGCCCCGGCAGTATTCGGTGTTGGGGTTTGTTCGTAGACATTGACCTCGCTGAACTGTCCTGATTGACGCAACGCTAGAGCAGTAAATAGTCCTCCCATGCCCCCACCAACTATAATTGCGCGCACCCTAGAGAACTCCTTCGGTTCGACGACGAAACACTCGCCGTGTATTTTCTACGCTGCGCTCACTGTCGGTTGAATACAACTGCTGACGCATTTTTTAAATCCTTATCGCTATTCCGAGAAATAATTGTTACACACATACTCAGTTTAGGAGGAAAATCCGCGTGCAAGCAAGCGCTCAGCCAGCCCCGCCGCTTTCTACCACCAGTGGTGACCACGTCCGGATGCTCCGAGCCCCAGTGCTTTTTCCGGAGACGCCCAGGGAGTGTCAGCACTGCGCGCATCGGGGTGACATATAATCAAAATCGAATCTCAAGATTCAAGATCCCAAGTAACTGCGAATCACGCCGTGCAAGTCCGTTCGTACCGGCGGCAAACAAATGACCTCCGCCATGGTATGTGTCATATTTCAGCTCAGGACGGATAAGCAAGTTCGGATGCG
>DPMX01000059.1:5621-10236 GCA_003540955.1 Gammaproteobacteria bacterium | reverse complement strand
TAATCAAGAGTTAGGTTGATCCGTTAGTTACATCGTCAACTCTTTAAAAGACTATAAAAGCCTGACGAAGAGAATTATATAGCCAATCCGACACGGGCGGCGTCCATCCGTAGTTGAATGTGATTTACGTGCGCAAGTAGTTCAGCCGCGAATTGCTTACGGTATGAAATTTCCTCTTGACGAATATTAGGATTTACAGCTGCTAATGTTTGTAGCCGATCTAGCTCGTGGCGCTGGTCAACGTCGATATCATTTCGGGCGATATTTAATATTGGATCGAATTGGGTCTCGGCAATTTGCGTAGCGCGATTAGCCATAGCATTGATCTCTGGTCGTGCTTTTTTTGCGACTTCGTGAGCAACATGTTTCTTTATCGGTTCTACGACCGCATTGATCCGATCCTGCGTTAGCACACCACCGAGATCCTTAAGTTCTCCGTCGACTACGACACGTATCGTGCCTTGTGAAATGTAGCGCGGTAACTGTAAATAACGCGGGGCCGTGCAACTAACAACAAAGATTGCTTCCAGATACAGGGCTCCCGGTTTCAAGAATGGAGCCTTGAGAGCGCAAAGCGTTGCATTACCGAATTCTCCCGAAAGCATCATCTCCATTGCCCCTGAGACCATAGGATGTTCCCAAGTAAGAAAATGCATGTCTTCTTTGGATAAAGCCTCCGATCGGTCGTAGGTTCCTGTGACGCCACCCTCCGGGAGCCCAGGAAAGCTGTGGCACAACATATGATCGCCTGGGCGAACGACAACGCTCAACGATCCTTGTCTTTCTTGTTCTACACCAAAGAAATCAAACATACCATCCATGTAGTTTGCAAGTTCGAGTTTTCGGCCGGCCGCCGTCACCGCATCTACAATCTCAGATGCTTCGGCCGCGTCATGGGAATTAATTTCAAGGAGTCGATCACGACCAAGACGGAGAGCCTCACGCGTTTCTGCCGCTTTTGTACGTGTCGCTTGGATAAGCGCATCAAGAGCGTTCTCGTCGTACGGGCCCCTGATAACAGCTTTTAAAGCGCCTTCAAAATGTTCGAGTAACAAATGGCCGCCAGAGAAAACTTGCTCAAATGCATTAATACCCTCGTCGTACCATTTGATAAGCGCTTCCGGAGCAGAAGCAGCATAATAGGGCACGTGTATCTGAATGATATGGCGTTGCCCGATTCGATCCAAACGCCCGATCCTCTGCTCTAAGAGATCGGGGTTGAGTGGAATATCGAACAAAACGAGATTACAAGCAGACTGAAAATTTCGTCCTTCGCTGCCAATTTCGGAGCACACCAATGCTTCTGCGCTTTCTTGCTCATCCGCAAAATAGGCGGCTGCTCTATCTCGGGCGATCAAATCTAAACCCTCATGAAACACGGCCGATCGGATCCCACCTCTTGTTCGCAGATGCTCCTCCAAAGCAATTGCGGTAGTTGCTTGAGCGCAAATCACTAAAGTTTTTTGTCCGCGATGTTCATGTAACCAATTACCTAACCATTCGACCCTAGGGTCAATCAAAAACCAAGACTCTCCAAGTAGATTCTCTGGAAGCAGCAAATCTGAAGATGACGCATTCGCACTCTGGCTAAGGTATTCAGCCGGCGCAACGAGTGGATAGGGATAAAATTTTCGCTCGGGGAAACCCTGTACAGTGTCACGACAATTGCGGTACAAAACTCGACCGGTGCCGTATCGATCGAGCAGATCGTTAATCGCTTGGGTTATCAAAACCGGTCTTTGTGAAAGGTCTGCGGCAATAATTTCTTCCAGTTTATTTTGCCCTAGAAAATCAACCAATAAATTTTGTAGAACACAATCACCCAGGATCGACTCTACCGATGCTGGATCCAATAGTCTTACAACAAGATCCGCTATCGGTTGGTAGTTTTTCTCTTCGGCAAGAAATTCTCGCAAGTCATGGTAACGATGTGGGTCTAGTAGGCGCAGCCGTGCGAAATGCCCCTCAATCCCGAGTTGTTCAGGCGTCGCCGTGATCAACACTAGGCCTAACGCTTTTTTTGAAAGAGCTTCTATAACACCATACCCTGGGCTAACTTCTTTTTGGTTCCAGGCTAAATGGTGAGCTTCATCGACGATCAAAAGATCCCAATGTGCCTCTATAGCCTGCGCCTGACGCTCTGAATAATTGACCAAAGATGACAATCCAACCAAAATTAATTGGGAGCTCTCAAAAGGATTAACGCTACAATCCTCAGGGTATTCATCTGATTTATTATCACTCCCCTCAATTGCAGCGCATATCTCTTCATCTAGGATGGTAAAGTGTAAATTGAAGCGTCTTAGCATCTCTGCTAACCATTGGTGAACTAAGTTATCCGGAACTACTATCAACACACGGTCGACCTCACCCCTCATTACCAGTTGGTGCAGAATCAACCCAGCCTCGATAGTCTTACCCAGACCAACTTCGTCAGCCAATAAAACACGCGGTTGATGGCGCCCCGCAACCTCTTTTGCGATATAAAACTGATGTGGTAATAACTGGACACGAGGACCGACAAGGCCGTACGCCTGAGACTGTCGATGTAAATGCTGTAAGCGAAGCGACTCGGCCCGCAAAAGAAAGGCATTGTTTTTATCAATCTGCCCGGCAAATAAGCGGTCTAGCGGTCGACTAAATTGCACGAAACTATCTAACTCAAACTCGGGTAGAACTTCCAAGCTACCATCTTCGGAGATGCCGCCGTAGATTAAGCAACCGTTGGCTTCCTGTCGTTCCGTAACTCTTAGCAATCCACCGTCGGCGATTCTGATTGTCTCACCAATTTCGTACGTAACGCGACTTAGCGGTGCGTTTTCGATCGCATAAACTCGCCGCTCACCCGATGCGGGAAAACTTAAGGTCACTAGCCGATCGATACACTCTATGACAATACCAAGCCCCAGCTCCGACTCGGTATTGCTGACCCATCTTTGGCCAGAGAAAAAAGCCGATTCTGACAAATCTAATAGCCTCTATGCTCTAATACTAGGTGAGCGGTTTTAATCCAAGCTTTTTTAATCATTTCACGGTATTGGGACACTAGGGCGCGGAAGTATAAACCTATGTGACACGCAATAAAATTTTACGCGCAAAAGTTCATTTGGTTGTGTTGGGGAAATAACGTTAACGTCGGGTTAGTGTTCTGTCTCTAGGCTTAGGTTTGAATACGTCACATATGCGTTCGAACATCGCCTCTAATAACAACCCGCTTCTCGGGCCCTAGTTTGAACAAGGGCGAGTACAATATCAATTGTCGGCGTTGCGATATCAACAAGCCTCCCGAGCTCTTGCACAGCGGTGATAACCGCATCGATCTCCATCGGGCGACCTCGTTCCAAGTCTTGCAGCATCGAGGTCTTATGCGCTCCGACTGCTTCAGCCCCATCAATCCGTTGATCAATAGAAACATTGAAGCGTGCACCCAGGGCTTCGCCGATTGATTGTGCTTCTATCATAATAGAGCGTGCAATCGCACGTAAGTTTGGGTCAGCACAGATGCTATCCAATGTCGCCCCGGTTAGAACACTAATCGGATTAAAGGCGACATTGCCCCAAAGCTTGATCCATATTTCATCGCGAATGCGGGTCTTTATCGGTGCCTTGAGACCAGCATTTCGTAAAACTTGTGAAAATTCAACTAACCGCTTGCTTTTTTCGCCGGTTATCTCACCCAACACAAATCGTTCACCTTGGAGGTGTTCAATTACACCGGGTTCTAACACTTCGCATGAAGGATACACGACACAACCAATGACCCGCTCCGGTTTAAGCGTATTCCATTGATTTCCGCTCGGGTCGACACTGTGAATACGACGCCCCTCATACCCGCAATCCAAGCCATAAAAGTACCACCATGGAATACCATTTACCGCTGGCACTATCACAGTATGTTTGCCGCACAATGTTTCAATTTGATCAACAGCTGCCGGAACCGATTGCGCCTTCAGTCCGATCACTACATAGTCCTGAATCCCGAGTTCATTCGGATCATCAGTGCAAGAGACACGGCAAATCGACTCACCACCATCGCTAAGGAGTCGCACGCCGTGCTCTCGAATTGCCGTCAAATGGGGACCACGGGCGACGAGACTCACATCAACTCCGGCTAAACCGAGCCGAGCACCGAGAAAGCCGCCGATAGCACCAGCGCCATAAATGCAAATCTTCATCGCTTATTTAGTCGACGGTAAGTGATTAACGACATCGAAATCAACATCCGCCGAGCCCGAGTTTTTCCGCAAGTCCGATCCGTTGCAGCTTGCCGGTCGCACCTTTCGGTATATCGTCGAGGAAAACAATAATGCGTGGGACCTTAAAAGCAGCTATGCGAGTGCCGACAAAATCGCGTAAGTCACGTTCCGTGACTTTCGCGCCTGCGCGCAACACAACAGCGGCGGCAACCTCTTCGCCAAGTTTTGGATGCGAAACCGCGAAGGTAGCGACCTGATCCACATCCTCGTGATCCATGAGCACCTCGTCGACCTCACGCGGGGCAATTTTTTCCCCACCCCGGTTGATGATCTCTTTTAGGCGTCCGCTGATGGAAAGAAATCCCTCATCGTCGAATACCCCCTGGTCACCAGTGCGGAACCAATCACCCCCGCCATCT
>DPMX01000059.1:3967-5310 GCA_003540955.1 Gammaproteobacteria bacterium | reverse complement strand
CATCAGGATCGGCAACGAAGGCACTGTTATTAGCATCTGGATTGGCCTCATAACCACTTGTCACGTTCGGTCCGCGAATCACGATTTCACCTTCGCCTTGGGAAATGAAACGCCCACCGCTGTCCATTAACCTAACCTCAGGCCCCGCCCCAACCCCAACCGACCCTGCCTTACGGGATCCCGGCGGAAGCGAATTCGATGTCATTTGGTGCGCGGCCTCTGTCATCCCATAGGACTCGATGACTGGACAGGAGAAAGTCTTTTCTAGACGTAGCATTACCTGTGGGGGTAGCGAGGAAGAGGATGAGCGGATAAATCTCAATTCTACGCCATCCACAACTGTCCTATTACGCTCCGCACGATCAAGAACCGCCTGGTGGATAGTCGGCACGGCAGTGTACCAATTCGGTATCACCGCGGACATCCAAGCGAAAAACTTCATGGCATTAAATACCGGGGTACAAGTTACGCACGCGCCGGCGTTAAGTGAAGCTAGAACCGCTGCGACCAAACCATGGATGTGGAACAAGGGCATTACGTTCAAACAGTGATCCTCTTCCGTTAATGATAGAGTCCGTGCGATATGTGTCGCTGAGGCACATAGGTTTGATTGACTTAAAGGGACGAGCTTCGGTCTTGAAGTAGTACCGGAGGTATGTAGTACCAGTGCAGTATCCGACGCCGATGCAGCCGATGCAGAGTCGACTTGAGGCATATCGCCGAAACATAGATCAAATTGACCCGCAGGACTCCCCGCTTCAACGACGAGATCAATGATAGGAAAACGAAGACGCCTGGCAACCTCACGCACGGGAGAATCAAGATCAGCGTCAACAATGACAGCCTTTGGATTCAGATCGGAAAGATAAAACTCGAATTCTGCTTCTTTATATGCGGGATTCAATGGCGCCGCAGTCGCGCCAATTGCACTCGCGATAAAGCTCGTGGCCATCTCAGGCCCATTAGGAAGAACGATCGCGACTCGGTCGTTCGCACCAATTCCGTGTCGGAACAAATCTGCCGTCCGGCCATGACACAATGCACGCAGTTGACCATACGACATATACGGTCTACCCGGTGCGCCAATTGCTCGACGTTTATCATCGCTTTTTGTAATTAGATCTGCGAGCATCATATTTTTCGTTGCCGTAGTGCAAGTGTGGCCGCAATAATGGTGGAATCCTACTGAGGCTGCGGGTCAGTAGCAATACGATAGGGTTACGCAATTGACAGAAGATTCGCAATAGTGGTTTATTTAATTAGCAGCCGAAGTCCTAGCAAAATCGCGGCTCGGTCGCTAAGCTCGTACCACCTCCATCCATAAATATCCCAAATGACGCTAA
>DPMX01000059.1:0-3671 GCA_003540955.1 Gammaproteobacteria bacterium | reverse complement strand
AAATATCCCAAATGACGCTAACGATACCGAACCTAGCCGCCACAACAAAGGCCAAATTCGTGAAATCGAAAGTAATCGAAGTAACAACTATAGTGAACCACGACATCGGGACTCTGCCAGCCATTGGATAGAAAAAAATGGAAAAAGTTAGTTTTGATCTAACAGATCGGATCGCGTTGATAACCGGTGGTAGCCGAGGCTTAGGCCGAGAGATGGCTTTAGCTTTCGCTTCCCATGGTGCAGATGTGGTCGTTGCCAGCCGTAAGCTTGACCAATGTGAGGCTACAGCAAAAGAGATTGAGGCGCTCGGACGGCGAGCGTTGCCGCTAGCGTGCCATGTCGGCAAATGGGACTCGCTTGATGGAATTGTAGAAACGGTGTACGCACAATTCGGCCGCCTTGACATTTTGGTAAACAACGCCGGGATGTCTCCGCTTTATGATTCCATAACTGACATCTCCGAGGAGTTGTTTGATAAAGTGATCGGCGTAAATCTAAAAGGGCCTTTTCGGCTCAGCGCACTAATTGGTAAACGCATGGTAGAGGGGCAAGGTGGCAGCATAATAAATATCACCAGCACCGGAGCAATTACGCCCAGTCCCGGAGCCGAACCCTACGGTGCAGCAAAAGCCGGCCTCAACGCAATCACTCGTTCATTCGCGCACGCCTTCAGCCCAAAAGTAAGGGTCAACGCTATCATGGCCGGGCCGTTTTTGACTGACATTTCTAAGGCGTGGGATATGGAACGATTTACCAAGTTAGCTAGGACGGCGATACCGCTACAACGTGGCGGTGCACCGGATGAGATTGCCGGCGCGGCGCTATACCTAGCCAGTGACCTTTCGAGCTTCACCACAGGTTCCGTCATCACCGTAGACGGCGGTTCTGGCGGACACCCTGGTCTAGTGTAGGACTATTTCTTAATCGCTCTAAGGTGAAATATCACGGCCCAGCGCCGCCAAAGAAGGACGAGCTCAAACGAGCAGGAAAAATTCAGGACTAACCAAGAGTAGGAATTATCAGGCGGGGGGCTTGTGATGGAATTGAATGAGGTAATGCGTACAACTTTTTCGGCAAGGGCATTCACTGGCGAACCGTTACCAGACGAAACACTCTATCGTATTTTGGACAACGCTCGTTTCGCTTGTAGCGGTGCTAACCTCCAAGGGTGGAGGGTTATCGTAGTCCGAGAGCAAGAGATCCGACGACAGATTGCGTCGATCTGTGCCGACACCTTCCGCTACTATCGAGCGCAAGAAATTGCTGGTGAGGTCCCGTTTAATCCAATCACTCCGACCGAGGTCGATCCTTCCGAAGCTGCGCGCACCGACCTTCGCTACCCGATGCTTGGGCATTTTGATGATGTTAAGAAGGTTCCAGTCGTACTTGTCATTACCCTAGATCTGCGGGTCGTTACAGCTTTTGACCTCAATCAAGCGCGCATTGGAGTCATAAGTGGTGCGTCGATCTACCCATTCGCGTGGAACATTCTCCTCGGTGCTCGTAATGAGGGGTTTGGTGGAGTGCTCACCACGTTTTTAGCCAACGGCGAAAAAGAGGCACAATCGATTCTTGGATTGCCAGACCACTATGCTATAGCCGCAATGCTACCTCTCGGTCGACCGGTCAAGCAGTTAACCAAGCTAAAACGAAGGCCTGTAGAATCCTTTACGACAATCAACCGATTTGACGGAGCCCCATTTAAACCTTAGGTCGGCTTTTTCTACCCTTTTCCACACCAGGATGTCTTGGGACCTGACTTGTCCTTAAGCATTCGTTAGAATGCGCGCCTTAATCTTTTCCCTGCTTCAAAAAACTCTTAGCGCTGCGGGTTCTCGCAAAGGAATGACGTTGTATGAAAGACGAAATTAAAGTTACGCAACAACACCTAAAATGGGAATGTAAGGCAATACGAGGCAAACCGATCCACGCGGAGTTAAGCAGCGGATAAGCCGGTTTAATCGCCGACGAGTGAGGAGTAGTAATCATGAAAATTGCTGTGCCAAAAGAGATACACCCAAAGGAATGCCGTGTTGCCACGACTCCGGAGGTCGTAATCAAACTCGTCGATCTAGGTTTCGACGTAACGATGGAAAAGGATGCGGGACTTAACGCTAGCTTTTCCGACGCTAGTTACTTGGCAGCTGGGGCAAAAGTAGAATTTGACACCGAAACACTATGGAAGAACGCAGACATTGTACTCAAAGTCCGCAGTCCAGAACGCCACCCATCATTGAATAAACATGAGAGCGATCTTTTAAGTAAAGGCCAAACGTTAATGTCATTCATTTGGCCGGCGCAGAACCCAGAGTTGATGGATCAACTTGCCCAAAAAGGCGTCACCGTCTTAGCCATGGATAGTGTGCCTCGTATTTCGCGAGCGCAGAAGTTAGACGCGCTAAGCTCAATGGCGAATATCGGTGGCTACCGCGCGGTTGTTGAAGCCGCCAATAACTTTGGTCGATTTTTCACAGGGCAAATCACCGCGGCTGGAAAGATACCACCAGCAAAGATTTTGGTTATTGGCGGAGGGGTAGCTGGCCTGGCCGCGATTGGGACTGCGATGAGTCTCGGCGCAATAGTGCGCGCGTTTGATACCCGCCTTGAGGTCAAAGAACAAGTCGAAAGCATGGGTGCGGAATTTTTAGAGCTCGACTTTGAAGAGGAAGGTAGCGGTACCGGTGGCTACGCGAAGGAAATGAGCCCAGCCTTTATCGAAGCAGAAATGTCATTATTTCGAGAGCAAGCTGCCGATGTCGATATAATCATCACTACGGCATTAATACCTGGCAAACCAGCGCCAAAGCTAATCTTGGCGGATATGGTTGAAACTATGCGTGACGGATCGGTAATTGTCGATATGGCCGCGGAGCAAGGTGGGAACTGTGAGCTTACCAAGCCGGGTGAAATTACTAAAATCCACGGCGTTACGATCATAGGGTATGACGATTTCCCGAGTCGCCTAGCCACACAGTCTAGCCAACTCTATGGCACGAATTTACGCCATTTGTTGGCGGAACTCTGTAAAGACAAAAAAGGCGAGATTGCTGTAGATATGGAAAACGAGGTAATTCGGGGCACAACGGTAATAAAAGACGGTACGATAACCTGGCCACCTCCGGCACCAAAACTATCGGCAACACCTGTAAGACCCGATAAACCAGCGCCGACGCAAATACAACGAGAGGATGTAGAACGAAAGAGTCGCAGCTGGGGATTGCCCGCGTTTTTGATCGTCGGTGGTCTCAGCCTCTGGGGACTTGGCAGCATCGCACCAACCACATTTATGTCTCACTTTACTGTGTTTGTACTCGCGTGTTTCGTCGGTTATCAAGTGATTTGGAATGTAACCCCGGCTCTGCATACACCGCTGATGAGCGTGACGAATGCGATCAGCGGAATCATCATCCTGGGCGCATTGCTACAGATATCCACCAGTTCATTTTTAATCACGCTCCTCGCAGGTATCGCCATCCTTATTGCTTCGGTCAATATCGCTGGCGGCTTCCTAGTGTCCCATCGTATGCTGAAAATGTTTCGTAAATAAGGAATCTTCATGGCGCCAGGAACCCTCATTGCGACGTATATCGCTGCGACCATTCTATTTATTTTGAGCCTCGGCGGATTGAGTCATCCAGAAACTGCCCGTCGAGGCAACCTCTACGGCATCA
>DPMX01000345.1:2840-4664 GCA_003540955.1 Gammaproteobacteria bacterium | reverse complement strand
GAGCATAGGAATACGGATTTTGCATTCACATCCATGTGAACATCCCAGTTCTCTTCGGTCATCTTAAGTAAGGCTTGTGGGCGTGAGATTCCCGCATTGTTCACTAATATCTCAACCGGCCCTAAGTCTCGTTCAACTGTCCTAAAGGCAACGCTAACCTGGGCCGCATTATCGACGCTAGCGCCAAGAGCAATCGCATCGCCGCCGCTTGCTTTGATTTCAGCTACCGTAGTGGCAGCGTTTTCCGTCGATGTTGCGAGGCACGCTACCCGTGCTCCATGTGAAGCTAAAGTAATAGCAATCCCTTTGCCAATTCCACGACTTGCACCAGTCACGACGGCAACTTTTCCCAATAATTGATTAGCACTCACGTCATCTCTCCCACATATTATCTTGTGATTCTAGCAAGTATAGATAGGCAGATCGGGCCATAATCGGGAAGGAATAGAATCAACGGAACGGACGCTTGTTATAATCTGTTATCTTGACGATTGAATCGTCAAATATACGAGGAAATATCGTAATGGATATTGAAGGGGCACTCGTTAGCACCGATTGGTTGGCTAAAAGTTTAGAAAGACCAAATCTGCGCGTTTTTGACACTACGGTCTACTTGCAAGTTATGGCCGATGGAACCGGTTACCAAGCCAATAGTGGCCATGGCGCGTGGGCACAAGCACATATTCCAGGCGCCGGTTTTATGGATCTAATTGAAGAATTCTCTGATAACAAAAATTCCACCCCGTTTATGATGCCGCCAGCTCGGGAATTTTGTGATCGTGCTGCTAAACATGGAATCGGCGATGATAGCCTAGTGGTGCTTTATAACGACGGACTCCCTATGTGGTCGACCCGAGCTTGGTGGATGTTTCGCTCTGTCGGCTTCGACAATGTCGTCGTCCTGGATGGTGGTTGGAAGAAATGGCAACGCGAAGGCCGACCAACAAACGACGACACGCCGAACCACGCTCCATCAAACTTGTCTTCTAATCCACGCCCACAGATGTGGGTAGACAAAAATGACATGTTGGAAATTGTAAAAAGTGGTGGCGCCTGTACCCTAAACGCACTGTCTCCAGATGTGTACAGCGGCAGAATCAACCGCTACGGTCGGCCGGGACACATACCGAGCAGCCACAATGTTTTTTACGACAACCTTGTGGACCCTGATACCGGGACTTTTCTATCACAGGAATTGTTACTTAAACAATTCGCGGTTTCGGGCTCCCTAGAGGCTGAACGCGTCGTTATTTATTGCGGTGGTGGGATCTCCGCAACAATGGATGCGCTCGCCCTGCATATCGTGGGCCACAATAATATTGCGATTTATGACGGTTCAATGTCGGAGTGGATCAAAGATGAGTTACTTCCGCTGGAGTTAGGCGACACTCCATAGGCAATCGGAGAATAGAGCCAAATTAAAACTAGACTCGATGTGTAATTTAGTTGCGCGGATCCAACACCGCGCGCCATATTACTGAGGAAACAACGAATAAAACGCTTAGCAGTATAATTCTATTTCACTATTTTTAACGCCTCGTAGTTCAACTATTTATTAGAATCTTGTTTTCACTTTGTAGTCGACGTACGAAAGTTTTTTAAAACCCTGATCGGTCACCCATCGAGCTCGTTGAAAACTTCGCGTGCAATTTTAAACGCTTCTAAAGCCGCTGGCACTCCGCAATAGATGGCGGTTTGCAGAAATATTTCACTGATTTCCTCCCGAGTCACACCATTGGTTAATGCGCCCCTAACGTGTAATTTTAGTTCATTGGGTTTTCCTAGAGCGGTCAACATCCCGAGATTGAGGAGGCTCCTGTCTCG
>DPMX01000345.1:0-2550 GCA_003540955.1 Gammaproteobacteria bacterium | reverse complement strand
CGATTGAGGAGGCTCCTGTCTCGATGCGCTAGCCCTTCCCGTGTCCATACGGCGCCCCAACAATATTCCGTAACAAGCTCTTGAAAAGCCTGGGTCAAGTCGTCGGCTGACGCCATTGATCGCTCAACATATTCCGCCCCTACAACTTTTTTACGTAATACCATACCCGCGTCAAAAAGTGCTTTATCCATGTTTTTTATCCTCACTAGAAATGGTGAATACTCGGTAATTTAAGGTCCTAAGTAAAGTGTGCTCCAAATTCGATATTAAACACCCGTCGGCGCTGCGCATAGGTAAAATGCCCCGGATAGCTAAACTAGTAGGGAACTCAATCGATAGAGGTGAAAATAACTCATGTCGGACTTCAAAACTTTAATCGCAAAAATGACAAAAGCCGCTTGCAATGGTGATGGAAAAGGAGCCGCCGCATGCTTTACTAGCACAGGGACCTATCATGACTGCTTCTATGGTGCTTTCAAGGGTAAGGCGATCATCAATATGGTCGAAAATTTCTTTCACCGTGATGCGGAGAACTTTATTTGGGATGTACATGATCCAGTGGATAATGGCAAGGTCGGTTATGCACGCTACGTTTTTAGTTATAACTCAAAACTCCCGGATGCTTACGGTAAAAGGGTGGTATTTGAAGGTGTCTCAGTCTGTCGACTTAGCGAGGGATTGATCGATGATTATCGGGAGGTCGCGGACTCAGTTACCGGATTGTATCAGTTAGGGTTCAGCGATCAGCGTCTGACAAAACTGATCAAACGAGAGGTAAAGACGTTACGATCACGTCGGGAATCGGCACATCATATTGAGCACTAGCGAGGACTATAGTCCTTTTACGTCTTCCCAACTGCTTTCTGATAAGACGGCATAGCCGCCTTAACTGCTGCTTTTACTACTGGAACATCTGACTCGGCTAGTGACTGCATCGGGTTTTTACGGGCCAACGCGGCTTCTAAATAGGGCGCAAGAAGCCGTCTTTTAATATCTTCACGTTCATTGGCATCCGCGGAATATTGCGGCATCACGGTACGGGAGAAAAGATCTAAAGACGCGCATATGTTCTCGTGGGAATTGCGTCCTGCCTGTTGCAAAAAGATTACTTGATCAACCCCAGCCTCCTGCAAATTAGCTATATGTGAGCGCATCTGTTCAGGCGTGCCAATTCCAGCCCCATCAAATTCGCCCCGTGCTAATGCTGCTTTGATTAGACGATTGGACGCATCCCCACGCCTTTCACGAAACTCTTCCCACATATTGCTATAGCCAGGAACAAAGTCATCAGCGACAAGTTTTTGTTGCGAATAACGGAAAAACTCAAAATGATCTTGCCCGCGGCGAATTGCCTCGGATCCATCTTCATGAAGAGAGAAGGCCGAAACCATCGCTAGATTTGCGTTTACTGACCAACCTAGAGGTACACATTGATCACTTTTTATAATGTCATAATATATTTTCGACCAAGTGCTCGCCTCGTTTGGATCTAGAAAGGAAAACGCCAAAGCTCCAATCCCATTCTTTGCAGCTACTTTGATTGTCTCGCGATTAGTGCAGGCCATCCATAAAGGCGGATGCGGTTGCTGGAGGGGCTTCGGCAAAACATTGCGACATGGCATGGAAAATCCCTCACCCTCAAAACCTGGATAAGGCGTAAGCACCATCATGTTGCATATCTGCTCGGCGGCTTCGAGCGCGCGTGACCGTTTAGTCTTCGCCGAGATTCCGAAAGCACCAAGTTCCAACCGAGTTGCACCCTCCCCTATTCCGAACTCCACTCGACCATCGGAAATCAAATCCAAGGTCGCCAACCCCTCTGCTGTACGTGCTGGATGGTTATAATTGGGAATGACCTGACGGATTCCATGCCCGATACGAATGTTTTTGGTTTGCGCCGCCGCCGCGGCTAAGAAAACTTCCGGCGCCGACGAATGTGAATATTCATCGAGAAAATGATGCTCAACTTGCCAGGCGTAATCGAAGCCTAAGCGATCTGCCAGTGACACTTGTTCCAGTGCGTCTTTGAATAAGCGATGCTCATCGCCATCCGCCCACGGTCGCGGCAATTGCAATTCGTAAAACACACCGAAGCGCATCTTTATCTCCTTAGTGGATTTTTGCAAATCGGACGATCTGGACCGTTCCGGGGGATCCTGCGAAGTGATAATCCCTGACTACAATAACGCTTTCCCCTATGCGTTAAGACGATAGATCTAACTATTGTCATATGAACGGGCATCGGTGATTACGAAAAGATATATACACTCGCCAGTGGCTTATGAACACAAAAGAATGCGTGGAGATCTAGTAATTCGTGATCATCTACCATTCAGTCTAGGTGTTTTAAACTTATTGTCGCTGCCCTTGATACCCAACTTACACACTCTGCACTACAGGAGTTATTTGGTTGTTAATGTTATGACATTCAAACAACTTACCCCAATAATAAAAAACTGACTAAATTTTATGCATGGGAAACAGTTGAATAATCCCTACAAGCCACGCATCTTAGGTTAAGGAAGCAGTACGGGTAATTAGCACCATTGC
>DPMX01000140.1:7755-8480 GCA_003540955.1 Gammaproteobacteria bacterium | reverse complement strand
CGATGCAGAAGACGGCGCGACTATTCCAGTTTCGAATCCACACGATAATAGTGAAATGACCCGGATCGCCGAAGCAAAGGAAGCCGATGTCGATAAAGCCGTTGCAGCTGCCAGGGCTGCATTCCCCGCTTGGCGCGATATGAATCCGTCTGATCGAGGTCGATTAATCACTCGACTAGCAGACAAGATGGAGGCGCATTTTGACGAACTTACAGAACTTGAAAGTGTTGACACAGGACATCCAATTCGGGACACCCGCCACTTAGATCTCCCCCGCACTCTCCTAAACTTCAGATATTTCGGAGGCCTCGCCGATAAAATAGATGGCCGCCAGGTACCAGTCGAACCCGGATTTCTCAGTATCGTTAAACGTCAACCTGTCGGGGTCGTTGGCCAAATTGTTCCTTGGAATTTCCCACTAATGTTTTGTAGTTGGAAGCTGGGCCCGGCCCTCACTGCAGGAAATACTGTAGTCATGAAACCTTCAGAACTCACTCCCTTAACGACACTGCGTTTAGCCGAACTCATGCGAGATGTCGGATTCCCCCATGGGGTGGTAAATATCGTCCCGGGATACGGGCATACCGCCGGGCAGCACCTAGCTCAACATTCAGAGGTCAACAAAATATCCTTTACCGGATCGACAGCGACAGGCAGAAAAATTATTGAGGCATCAGCTGGCAATTTAAAACGCGCGTCTCTGGAATTAGGTGGAAAAGGAGCAA
>DPMX01000140.1:0-7450 GCA_003540955.1 Gammaproteobacteria bacterium | reverse complement strand
TAGGTGGAAAAGGAGCAAATATTGTATTTGAGGATGCGAATATACCCGCAGCCGTCGGCGGCTCCGCATTTGCTATTTTTCACAATCAAGGGCAGGCCTGTATTGCCGGGTCACGACTACTGTTACATGAAGCTATCGCTGATGAATTCCTGGAACGGTTCATCGCCCTAGCTGAATCGATAGTGATTGGTAACCCGATCCATCCAGATACCGAAATGGGGCCGCTAACGTCAAAGATGCATTTAGAACGAGTACTGAACTTTCTCAATATATGTGATAAAGAGGGGAACAAAATACTCACTGGAGGAAAACAACCAGCTGACCCTGCATTACAAAAGGGTTGTTATTTGCAACCTACGGTCGTAGAAGCAAAGCCCGGAGACACCGTGTTTCGCGAGGAAGTATTTGGGCCGTTTGTGTCTGTAACCCGATTTAAAAACGAAACCGAGGCGATCGCACTTGCTAACGACACAGAATATGGCCTTGGCAGCGGTCTATGGACCAATAACCTACAGCGTGCTCATAGAGTGTCGGACGCAATAGATGCGGGAATGGTGTGGGTCAACTCCTACAAACGTGTCCACCCGGGTTCTCCATTTGGTGGCGTCGGAAAATCGGGTTTTGGGCGAGATCTCGGCATTGAATCTCTCAATGAATACACTGATCCTAAAGCGATTTGGATAAATTACGACGCGAACATTCCACCCTTCTATCCGCGACCGTAACGACCACCAAACTACAGTCGAAATTATCGAACCCTTGGAGGTTCATACCGATCCAAGAATCGCGTTAGCATGTGATGAGCCTCTAGCTAATCGCTAGATCGCACATACTCGAGGCTCCCACACAGCTAAAAATCGCTCGAATCCGATGCCTACGGCGATAACATGCGCAAGCTCCACGATTTCTGGATCGGTAAACTCCTCCCGAAGCAGATCGAAGAATTCATCATCAAGTCCCTCCGGTTCGATGCCTAGCTTTTCTGCGAACTTCAACGCGAGTTTTTCCCGTCGATCTAAAATGTCGCTAACTTCATAAGAATTCGTCGCCGCAATTTTTTCTTGCGTCAAACTGGGAACCGCCTCAGGTCGCATCGGTGATCGTTGTAAACTTGTTTTTTCGAAATAAGCCGAACAATCGTTATTTTGGGCTATCTTAATCCGTACCAGTTCCTTCAAACCACGTTCGAGTTTCCCGTTCTCAAGCATATTTAAATAAGCATTCCAGATTGGTTCGAATACCTCTTGTTTGTGTGCAAATATCTGTAATCCATTGGCGTAATCTGGATCGCCTTCGAATCTTCCAATAATTTCAGCCATTGCTGGCGAAAGCTCTTCTTTTCTTGCGGGATTCAATATAGTCATCGATCTAAGTCCTATTCTCTTTCCTGTGACAACGGGTCATAGTCAGTCTTCTTCAACCTTGAACACAGACAAAAGACGACCCCAACCGATACAGACACTGATAACGATCGACATCTCTACGATCTCTGCATCAGAGAATTCTTCGTGCAACAGGCTGAAAAACTTGTCATCTATCGACTGATGCTCTATGCCCATTTTTTCAGCGTATTTAATTGCCAATTTTTCCCTACGTGTTAAATTTTCACTGACTTCGTAGTTCTCGAGTTCTTTAATTTTTTCTTCGGTCAAGCCTTTATCCATCACCGATGGATATCTCAACTTGCGTCAAGTGAAGCAGTCATTATTTTGCGCAACCTTGATTCTCATCATTTCCTTAAGACGGGAGTCAAGTAGACCACCTTCAAACATATCAACATAAGCAGTCCACATCGGCTCGACAAACTCTTGACTATGGGCAAAGACTCTAAGGCCCCGGTCATATGCAGGGTCGAATTGGACTCTATCCACTAAGCCCGCCATTCCGGGCGTAAGCTGACTTTCATCAAAGGGTTCTAAGCGTGCCATAATCGCCTCCTGTCATCACAGCAGATTTATATTTGCAATCTGACCGTAACAAGAAAAGATAACCTAATCAAACGCCATGTCTTTAATAACCCGCAGCACCGACCATATAATCAATCCAGCCTGGTTCAGCTTCTTCTTGCAACGGATTAGAGACCTTGTATTCTGATAACTGAGGCGTGACTTAACGCGAGACAATCCGAGCACGCCGCCATGTAATACTCAGCTCTAGAGGGCACAGGTGACCGAAATGACAACGAACCCCAGATCAATTTCTATCCAACAACCGGCTGTTCTCCACGAGCGCGCGTTGGAAGTAATGCCCGACGGCGTCGCATCCTTTGCGCAACGCCAATCACCAGATCAGCTCTATTTAAGTCGTGCCGAAGGAAGTCGTATATACGACATCGCGGGTCAAGCTTATATCGATTATATGGTTGGCGCCGGCGCTTTGGTTCTGGGGCATCGACATCCGAAAATCATCGCCGCCGTAGAACAAGCACTAGAGTGCGGGGTACCCAATATTGGTGTCGCAGAGGCCCAAATTGTCCTTGCTGAACTATTATGCCAATACGTCCCGAGCATCGAGTATGTCCGTTTTCTTCCTACTGGAAATGAGGCAGTGCAAGCGGCAATCCGAATTGCGCGTAAAGCTACCGGGCGACACCTGATTGCTAAGTTTGAAGGCGGCTACCACGGACAGTCGGAAAACGTAATGGTGTCGGTTAATGCCGAAAAGAACGCTCGGGGGCATTCTGATGCCCCCGAGCGCGTTCCCTATCACTGCGAATTACCCGATCCAGTCATAGAACAAACGCTGATTTTGCCCTTCAATGATCTTCCCGGCACGACCTCCTTGATCGATCAGTTCGCTGATGAAATTGCACTTGTAGTGATAGAGCCAGTTCTTGGATTCGCTGGTGCAATTCCGGCTGAGAAAAGCTTTCTGGAGGGGCTGCGTAAATTAACCACGCGATACGGCATTGTATTGGTATATGACGAAATCATTACTGGATTCCGGCTTGCGATGGGGGGTGGACAGGAACTATATGATGTATTGCCAGATCTGACAGTCCTCGGCAAAGCGATAGGGGGTGGTATGCCAATAGCAGCAGTTGGGGGCCGGCGAGACATTATGGAATGGACCTCAGTAGACCTCCATCCAGAAGATTATGTATTTCAATCAGGCACATTTAGTGCCTTCCCAATGAGCGTAGCCGCAGGCGTTGCAACCATTGAGACACTCGCGCGTGAACGCCTCGTGGACTCCGTCAACGAGATGGGGACTTTGATCAGGGATGGACTTGTGAGGCTCTACCGCGAACGCCGAATTGCAGCTCAGGTCACTGGCGTTGGCTCCGTCTTCCACGTGCATTTTACCCGTGATGAGGTACGCGATGCCCGAACTGCCGAGGACGCTGATCAAAACCTAATTAATGAACTTCACAGTCGAGTGTTAAAACGGGGGATCTACTTCTATCAAGGACGACTTGGGTGGCTCTCGTCTGCGCATAGCGGTGACGATATCGGTTACACGCTGGATATCTTCGGCACAGTTGTCGACGAAATGGTTGAAGAAGGGAAATTTGACACCTTGAGAATCTAGACGGCGTAATCCGTGACCGCAGAGTATGCTGGCAAAGCCTAATTTAATGAATGCTAGGTCCTCTTAGTCTCCCACGGACCTTCTGGTACGACAATTATGTCGTTAGTTGGTGTAACAGAACATAGTAGGACCTTGCCGTTACCAAGATTAGCAGGATCTATCATCGCATAACGAGAAAGCGGCCGTGAATTAACAACGCTCCCTTTGAGTAAGGTCGAGCGACAAGTGTAACAACGGCCTTGCATGCATCCTGCACTAAGCTCTAAGCCTGCATTTTTTGCGGCACGTAGAATCGATATCCCCGGTGGACAGGCAAAACAGACAGAATCTTGGCTATCTGAAATCAACGTAACCTTGGAGGATCTCCCCGAGGCTGTCATTCAATAGTCCTCGAATTCATTGCCAACTCAATCAGAGCGACAGTGTCGGCCGCGAGTGCCTGCTCCAATGCTCCTGAAAACTCAGCAGTACGCTCTACTCGAAGCCCAAAAGCACCGAAAGAGCGAGCAAGGGCAACGAAATCCGGATTTGTAAGATCGTTACCAATCTCCCGGCCTGGATATGTCCGCTGTTGGTGCATCGCAATAGTCCCATATTCGCAATTATTGAATACGAGGATAATTGGTTTCGCCCCGTACTTAATCGCTGTTGCCATTTCCATACCCGTCATCAACATTCCCCCGTCACCAGCGCAACCAATTACCGTCCGCTTGGGATACGCAAGCGAAGCAGCAATTGCTGCGGGGAAGCCATACCCCATCGCACCATTTATTGGCGCGAGGAATCGCCCAGGTCGACTATAGCGTCGATAACGTTGCGGCCACACAGTGAAATTTCCCGCATCGACAGTAACAATCGCATCCGTAGATACACCCTTATTAAGATCAGCCATCACACGACCAAGGTCCAACGGACTATCGTCGAAAAGTACTCGTTCTTGCGATAAGAACTCGACTCGCGCACCAGCACACCAATCGTCTCTAGGATATTGGATCGAGGGCGTCAAGCGTTCAAACAACACCCCAATATTTTCAATCGACGCTGGACTAGCAATGTCAGGTTTGAAATTACGACCAATCTGAGCCTCATCCTCATACACATGGATCAAAATTTGTCCCTTACGGTCAACGGACGGTACCTGATAGGAATTCGTAGTTGGTTCGTCTAGACGTGCGCCAATAACTAACAAGCAATCAGCCCTTGCCACCCTCTCCCATGCCTCCTCGGGGGTATTCAATCCGAGGCACCCTGCGTAACAAGGATTGTTTTGATCAACAATATCTAGACGCCTCCATGCCGCGTACACTGGGATTTGCCGCGCGTCGACAAAGCGATGTAGGCGCTCACGAGATTCCTCAGTCCAGTACCCCCCACCGACTATCAGCAGCGGACGCTGGGCTTTTTCCAGTTGATGCCCGATAGCAGCGATCGCTTCAGGGTACAATTCCCGATTATGTGGGGATTGCGGCTTTAAGACGTTCGATTCGACTGACGCACGAAGGACATCCTCAGGGAATATCAGTACGACTGGTCCCCTGCGCCCGCTCCGAGCAACATCGAACCCGTTCATCACCGCCTCCGCAACGGCACTAACATCGTCCACTTGTCGCACAGCCTTGGAAATTGGGTGAAAAAATGCCTCGAGGTCGATCTCCTGGAACGCTTCGCGGCCAAGATCACATCGAGGCACCTGACCCACGCAAAGTACCATTGGCATCGATCCTTGTTGGGCAATATGTACCGCGATCGACGCATTAGTAGCGCCCGGTCCACGTGTAACGAATGCAACCCCTGGCATCCCGCTCAGTTGACCCGATGCCGCAGCCATCATCGCTGCCCCTCCTTCATGCCGGCACGAAATCAAATCGATACGTTCCCTTACATCGTAGAAGGCATCTAGAACAGGAAGATAACTTTCTCCGGGCACGCAAAACACTCGTTCAACACCCTCAGCGCTAAACTGGTCCACGACGATCTGCCCACCCGTGCGGATCATACTTGTCTAATCATTTCGGAATTGCTAAGCGCTAATCTATAGTCAGAACTGGCGTGCTTAATTCATCTCTATCTTCGAGATGTCGGTGGGCTTCCGGTGCTTCTCGCAGCGGAAATGTTCGCGTCGTCCGTGGCTTTACCGATCCACTTATTACAGCGTCGAAGAAACGGGAAGCACAAGCTTCGGTTTCTTCAACTGAAGTCGCATAATCGTCAAGGCGCGGACGTGTCAGGTACACCGATCCTTGCCTTGCGAGACTTAATACTTCAACAGGATCTGGGGTGCCCGACCCATTGCCATAGGCAACCATCATGCCACGTCGCTTGACACATTGGAGTGAGGTGGCAAAACTGTCCTTTCCTACTGAGTCGTAAACCACCTCGCACAATTTTCCGTGTGTAAAATCGCTTACTTTTTCAACAAACCTTGAATCTTGATATTCGATAACTAGCTCACACCCAGCTTCTCTCGCCTGGTCAAAGCGCGCAGGAGAACCAACAGTACCAATTACCCGGGCACCGAGTTTACGTGCCCACTGCACCATAATGACTCCAGTGGCTCCCGTCGCTGCGTGCACAATAATGTTATCGCCAGGTTGCACCTTGTAGAGTCGGAACAATAAGTACTCGGCCGTCATTCCGCGAAGTTGTGTCGCCGCAGCAAGTTCGTCTGAAATCCCTTCCGGCAGTTTAACCAATGGCCGAGGGTCCATTATCCTCTCCTCAGCGTAAGCCCCAACAGGCGCCGACCCGTAGCCCACTCTATCACCCACTGCGAATCGAGTAACATTGCTCCCGATTGCCGTGATCACACCAACACCCTGTTGTCCGATGACCGCAGGCAGAGCGACGGGATAGAGTCCCGAACGCATATAAGTATCAATGTAGTTCACTCCAATAGCAGTGTGTCTAATCTTAACCTGCGTCGGCTCCGGTTCCGCCACGTCCACGGCTTCCCATAGCAATCGTCCAGGACCACCGACTTCGTGTAACACCATCGCATTAACCATATTAAAGACCTCTAGTTTGATGTTTCCACGACAAAAACACCGTAAAATGAATCAGTCGATTACCTATTAATATCCATATTATATTAGGAATTAGCGTGTGCAGGCTGGCCATTTTATCTAACTTTCTAAACCACCATACTCGACCTATACAACGACTCTCCCGCACAAACAATTACCCAAAAATGACTTTAAAAAGACGATTCTCGCTAAGCCTTCGTATCTAATCCAACAAAATTCCTATAACGGGGTAAACTAGCTTCCAAATTTGCCCTCAAAGCAACGGGGTTGGGCATGAGCACAAGAGCAATAAAGCTATAAGGAGTAATTCAATGAGCTATATTGACGCAGTAGAAAAGACCGACGTACCGCACCCCCCAAAATATTACACGGAGCCTTCGTTCGAAGAGGTGTGCGGGGTCCCGATTGCCTACCGCCGTCAAGGCGAAGGCGAAATAGTAGTATTCATGCACGGAGCCGGTTTTACGCGCCGCTGGATTCCCATGTACGAGCTACTTTCGAAAAGTGTCGATTTCATCGCACCGGAATCACCCGGATTCGGGGAAACGCCGATGCCAGACTGGTTTAGGGATTTTTCGGATCTGTCGATCATTTACGACCAGTTCTTCACGCAACTCGAACTCGATAAGTTTCACTTAATTGGTTACTCGATGGGTGGTTGGGCCGCGTCTGAATTCGCTGCCTATTACCCTAGACGACTTAAAAGTCTAACTCTAATTACTCCTGTTGGCCTAAGGCTGGAAGATAACCCTGGAGTAGACCTTTTTCAGTTGGGACCAGAGGATCTTATGGATCGGCTATTCAATGATAAAGAAGTGATGGCTGAATTCATGGAAGGCATGGACGATTTCGATGAAGGGATCCATTTATATTCTGAGTTCTCCTCCTCGGCTCGG
>DPMX01000022.1 GCA_003540955.1 Gammaproteobacteria bacterium | reverse complement strand
GATGGTGGTGGATCTGTACGTATTCCTGCTGCGTTTTGCGGTATCTTCGGAATCAAAGCAAATTTTGGGCGCATTCCGATCTATCCGGCAAGCCCGTTCGGCACGCTATCCCATCTCGGCCCAATGACGCGCACCGTCGCTGACGCGGCACTGATGCTGAGTGTTATGGCCGAACCTGATCCGCGTGACGCCTATGGTTTACCTCATGACCCATGCGATTACGGCTCCATTCTCGACGGTGGTATTGATGGTCTCCGGGCGGCCTACAGTCCGGATCTCGGCTACTCCACGGTTGATCCGGAAGTTGCTGCGAAAGTTGCGGCGGCCGTTAAGTCTCTGGAAACACTTGGCGTTCAGGTTGACCAGGTGGATCCAGGCTTCGGTAATCCGCAGGAAATTTTTCGCGATCATTGGTACGCCGGCGCCGCCTTCGTCCTCAGGGGCATGACCGAAGAGCAACGCGATTTAGTTGACCCGGGGCTTCGCTTAGTTGCGAAGAAGGGCGATAGAATCAACATGGATGATTATTTCAAAGCTGGTCTAGCACGGAGTCGATTAGCCATGAGCATGCGACAATTCCATGAAACTTATGATCTACTATTAACCCCGACCATGCCGCTACCTGCATTTTCGCTCGGTAGCGATACGCCGATAGGTCAGGACGGCTCAAAGTGGGACGATTGGAGCCCCTTCACCTTTCCGTTTAACCTCACGGGGCAACCGGCGGCCACAGTACCGTGCGGCTTCACGTCCGATGGCTTACCGGTCGGCTTGCAGATAGTCGGGCGAAACTATGACGAAGCTACAGTGCTGCGAGCGGCGTATTCCTATGAAAATACCCATCCGGAACATAGTCAGACACCAGAAACAACACTAAATAATGGATAATCGGAAAGATAGGGAGCGGGTATCTTGTCTATAAAGGACACTATCGGGGATTATCAAGCGTTTTTTGCGCTGCAACTAGGACGTTTAAACGATATTGATATCGATATCTCGGGATGCGAGATCAGTCATTTGGCCTATAGAACGGAGACTTACAACGAGTATCTAAGAACAAGGAAAAAAATAGAAAAGCATTGCACATCAAACATCGAAAACGTCTGGAATGGTCGGCCAATTTCAATCATGCAGCTTCAGGACCCATTGGTTCTGGGTGATAATTTTGAGGTTCAGGTGATTGAGTTAATTCCTCCGGTACATCGACGTGTTTATAAGATGGGAATGGAGCATATTGGTGTGGTTATTGGTGACTTAGTTGATGAGTTCTCACGCAAGCATCGTCCTGCATTAACCGGCCAGCAATTTCAAAGTGAGGAATGCGAACCATACTACGTCACATTTTTTGTTGACTTCACTATGGTCAAATTCTATAGAGAGCCATTGCTTAAAATTTGTGAAAATCAACGTAGCCAAAAATACGAGGGGTTTTCGCATGTGGAAAATTGGGATTTTACGGACTAGTCATTACTCAGCTACAGACTATGGTAGATCATCTCAAGCCAACCCTCCGCCGGCATATAGCCGTAGCCCCACTCTTTGTAACGGGCAGGAGCTCCTTCTCGAATAATTGCTGCAAGATCATCCCCCCTGCGCCGCTTTTCCCTTACTAGTGAAATCGTATCCACCAGCATTTGATGAACGACCATCAACTCAGCCTTGTCACTGATGGGACCATGCCCAGGGATAATCGTGGTGTCGTCATCGATAAGCTCGAGAATGAACTCGATATTCTCCTGCATCTTTAGGGCGTTCCCGCCACCCTCCAGATCAGCAGTAGGAAAACTGGACTGCCCGGAATTCATCAAATCACCCAGGTGAACGACGTTCGCATACTCGAAGAACACGATAACGTCGTTGTCAGTATGTCCGCCGGGCACTGAAATGAGCTGGATAATCTCATCATTGAAGTACAGTGTCATACTCTTATTAAATGTCAGCACAGGCCAATTACCGGGCCCTCGGTCCAACATTCGCATTCTCGCCAGATCATGCGCAATGATGACTGCGTCGTTGTCGGCTGACAGACGAGCGTTGCCGTCACTGTGATCTCCGTGATGATGTGTATTGATAATGTAGCGCAGTTCACCATCGGTAAGCTGCCCCAGCGTGCGCTCGATAACAGGCACTAGCTCAGCGAACTGATCGTCGACAACGAGCACGCCGTCGGAGCCAACCAGCGCTGCAATATTCCCGGCTACGTCACCACTAGCTTCCAACATGTAGACGCGTTTTCCGGCTACTTGAATTACCATAGTTACATCCGTTAAATCCGGCATCAATGGGTCAGGTGGCTTAACGACCGCGGTACGCCGGCCATCGATTGCCAGCCGGAATCCCATATGATCATCGCTCGAATTTTGTTCGTCACCAGTTCGAGCAGCAGAACGGATGTTGTGCCCGCCTTCCGCCCTGACTTGCCCGTCGGTGCTGACGCCAGCCCAGTCAACCCACGAGCCTCCGCGGTTAACCCTATACAGGAATTGATCCGCAACACCCGATGGCACATCCGGCCCCATGGGATTGCGGTCGGGAGCTAGCGAATAGTAATCAGGGGAGAACAAATCGTAGACCCATTCACCTAGGTTCCCCGCCAGATCGTATATGCCGTATTTAGACTGCCCCGCAGCGTAGGCGTCTACAGGCGAGGTCTCAGTGTAGCCGTCATCAACCGTGGAATCGGTATTGCGAGCGTATGCACCGTATTTGTCCGCAAACCGCCTGTCTGCAAGATTTGCATGACGTTCATCCGGACGCTCATCGCCCCAGGGGAATCGTCGACCTGAAGTACCGCGAGCCGACTTCTCCCATTGAGCCTCGGTCGGCAATACAAATTGCGCACCGAGGTGTTCAGATAACCAAGCTGCATAAGCATTTGCATCGTTCCAGCTGACCGATCCCACCGGGTGGTCATCATCCTGTTCGAAATACAAATTATTCCAGCGACCGTCCATCCGAAGTTCCCAAGGATCTCCTTCATCGTCCGGGGACGTCATGCGGTCACCATTCCATTGCCAGGCGCCCCAGCCCTTTTCTGCATCGCTCACATATCCGGTCTCCGTGATGAAGTCACGAAATTGGGCAACCGTAGTCGGATATTTGGAGATCCAGTAGCCGTCCAGCCATACTTTACGCACCGGTTTTTCGATACCCAGCCCGTCGTCAGAACCCATGATGAATCTACCATCCGGGATAAAAACGAATTCCAGCAACGTGCCATAACTCGCCTGCCAATAACCAGAGTCATTGCAGAGCAACGTCTCTGCCGTGTTTTTTACTGCACTGAAGACCTCGCTTGAATTGATTCTTGCACAGCGCGCGTCTTCTGCATACACCACCTGTGAAAAGCATGCATACATAAAGAACGCACTGAATGGGAAAGAGCATGAATAATTGAATAACTTGATCAGCATCGAATCTACATTGCCCGGTTAACGAATTCTGCCAGCCTGACCGCAAGCGCGGACACCGTGAGCGTCGGATTGGCGGCGGCGATGCTTGGAAATACGGCGTTCGAACAGACAAAGAGATTATCGGTGCCGTGCACCTGTAAATTGGGATCAACAACACCGTCTGCATCAGAAAGACTCATGCGACAGGTGGCTGATGCGTGTGCGCCGTCCGGATTCAAAGCACCGGTTTCGATGCTGGACTCCCGACAACCGGCAGCTTTCAAGACTTTTACAAAGGTGTTGACGTGTTCCTGACGTGCCTGAAGATTGATGTCGTGAACGCCGACATCGATAATCGTGTTAGGTAGTCCGTGCCGTGTCATCCCTGCTCCAAGACGCACCCGGTTCTCCGGGGTTTCGAACTGTTCCATTTCCCCGCCTATCGATATCCTGATTTCCGACTTTCTTTGGTTATCAAGATCGGCACGCGATACATTAGCGAGCAGCTGCTCTTCCAGCGTTCGGCTTGCACTTGTACTGCCCGAAAACCACATTTTTCCTTTGTGCTGGTATTCCGGCGTATCGAAATGTCGGCTAATCAGCGAATCGAAGCCGAGCTCCTCACCAATACTGTCCGGATTGCCTTCCCGCACACCTGAAGCGTCCATCACCGGGTGACCGACCAGGTGTCTACCGAGATGGTCCGAATCGTTACCGATTCCATCCGGCCATTCCGAACTTACCGATGAGAGCAATAACTTGCATGACTCGATCGTGCCAGCGCAGATGAACACCGCATCTGCCTCTATCGGTCGCCGCCCCCCGTTACTGAGCTCGAGAACCTCGACCCCCCTGCAGCGCACTTTCCCGTCCATGAGTATCTGGCTAACAGGTGAATCCGTCCTAACTGTCAAACGATCAGCGTATTCGTTTTGTAAGAGCTGCAAGTCAAACAACGCCGTGTATCGTGCATTGACCGGGCAATAATTGCAGGTACCAGTGGTGATACACCGATTGCCATTTCTGGCAATCGACATATGTCCATAAGAGATACCCATGCTTTCAAGCGCGTCTATAACCACCTGATCTCCAAGTGTGAAGGCTGTCGGTAGAAAAGGGTATTTCTCTCCATATCGGGGTGGGTCGTCGTTTTCGGAGTCACCGGTGACTCCGAGCAAAGTCTCGGCTTTTGCGTAGTAAGGCGCTAAATCGTCATAGGTGATCGGCCAATCGGCCCCGAAACCGGTACGTGACCACAGCTCGAAGTCCTCTGGCTTGAAGCGCGGCGTCAGACCACCCCAGTGATTCGTCGTTCCCCCTTTCATAAATAGCCGGGACCCTCGTAACCCAAAGTATTCATGATCGGTCCGGGGATCATCGACAAATGGCTTGTAGATATCTTCATTTAGCAGAAGAAGATCAAGCCAGGTTCGGCGGTCACCGGTTGAAAATT
>DPMX01000125.1:3814-11442 GCA_003540955.1 Gammaproteobacteria bacterium | reverse complement strand
TGGTTCGCAAGAAAACGGCGAAATTCGCCGTTAGTGACCTCTTTTACGCCGAAATAAAACGGCCGTGTGAGTTTCGCTTTATGTAGCGCCTCATTGGCCCGACGTCCAGGATCACGCCGCGAAGAGCCCATCGTGACACTACCGCCGCGAAACAGCTTTAATGTTTGATCGACAAATGTTGTGATCGTACCCTCTGCGTTGCCACTCCGTCGTAACCTTTCTTTCTTACTGGCAGCAGCCTCGCTCGGCGTCTTAAGCCTTACCCTTAGACGCTTTCGGATCCCTTTTCGGGGCGTGATCGAGCCGTTGTAGGTAACGTAGCCGGGCAATCGGATTTGGATTTCATGTGCATGCGTCGGAAGGTCTATAGTTTGGTTAGCGTCGCCACGTGCTTCCCCATCGACAAATAATTGTGCATCGGGCGGGCTTGAAATTACCTGTACTGCGGCGAGCTCGGGTTCTAGTTGTAAGGTTATATTTGCTGTTTTACTTGATTCAACTGTAACCATTTGCGTCGCGGCTATGTAACCTTCTTTGAGCGCTCCGATCTTATGCTCTTTGTCCGGCGAGACAGCTAGCTTTATAGGACTTTGACCTTGAAAATTCGAATTCACGGTTATAGAAGCACCGCTTGGGGTCGTGGCGACTTCTACATAACCGTCGGCCTTGGCAAGATGCACCGGTGGTAATTCGACTAGCGTGCCGGCGACAACTTGTCTTGATCTCTTCCACGGCTTGTAGCCATCGAGTGATAACTCAATTGTCCGTCTACCCCGGATCAGTTCATAGTCGAGTGGTGTTTTACCAACAGTTTGTCCGTCGAATTTTACGGTGGCGCCGCTCGGCACCGATTGAATCGAGATATCTGCCCAAGCAGGCTTTAGATTTACTTGCAGCAATTGTTCTATGCCGCGGCCTTGTATCTCGACCACTTTCGAAAATGGTATATAGCGTTCGGCGGTCACGGTGACTTCGCGCGCCCCAGCTTCAATATTGCGAACGGTCGACGGTACCGATGTTTCGATTAGATCATCTATTGTGATCTTTGCGCTTTTCACGGGAGAAACTTCGACGCGCAAGTGACCCGGTTTCGGTGCTAGTTTGATCGTGTGGGTCTGCAGCGGCTTGTCTGTGATCATTAAATCGTCCCGAAACGGGATGTAGCCAGGTGCCTCTATGGCGATACTGCGGGGCCCCGTGCGTAATAGCCAATGTCCGCCGAAGCTTGGCGCAACCAGTTCGTCAACGGTAACAAGTGCGGTCGAAGGATCCGTCCGGATACTGACAGAACGTGCTGTTATCACGTACCAGGCGGTCCATAACCCGACAATGAGAGTTGCGGCGATGAATCCGTGAGTCCAAGGTAGCTTTACCCGGGGCAGCCGCGGTGTCCCGCTTGCCGGACGGAACTTGACCGGCTCAATTATTTCTATTTGCCCGCTGCTTTTGTTTGGGTCGTTTTCGTGTTGGGGCATGATGTCAGGTTCCGAACGCTAGCTTCTCTTCACATTGAACCGTAATCAGAGCGTTTTGTTTTTCAGGCGACACCTTAAATTCAACACGCACATCGCGAAATCCGGCTCGCTTCCCAACCACCACGTACTGTCCTGGGATTAACGATATGGAGTGCTGGTCGAACTTCCCAAGGGGTCCTATTTTATACAATGTAACCTCTGTTGCGCTATTAGAAACCAAGGTAACCGGTAGTGGGGTACGGGCAATAACAATTGAGCGGTCCAGAGATATTATCTGGCGTTGCAAGATGGGTCCAGGATTGGAAATTGAGCGCGCCCTTTTGAGTATGGCTTGCGCTTCGGCGTGGACTGCATCTGTGCCGAGTCGATGTGGTTGTCCAATCATGGTATCAAGTTGTTGATCGAGCTTGGCCCTGCGGTCGGCGCGTCTTGCACTATTTTCAGCGCCGTCTAGATTTGCGTCGAGAGCGATCGCCAATCGGAATTGTTTCCCCGCTTTGTCCCATTCTTCCTGCTTTTCAAAGGCAATGGCAGCGACTAAACGTTTTGAAATCTTGTTCGCTAGGATTCGATTGTTGACTTGAGTGAGTGCTTCGTTAACAGCGATAGATTGCGGTTTAAGTTTTTTCGCTTTTTCGAACGCGGCTTTAGCGCGAGTGTTATCGTTCGATTCAAACGCAGAAAACCCAGCCGACATAATACGCTGGAATTTGGTCTCAAATTGAATACTCTTTATTCTTGAAATTGCGCTTGATGCGCTTGGGGCCTCGGCATCTAGTTTTAAAGCCTCATGGTATCTTGTAAGTGCAGCGGGTAGGTTATTAAGTCTTTCGTAACCTTCGGCCTCATTGATCAATGCGAGCACCCGATCGAGCGTTTGCGCGCGGGCGAGCCCTCTTTTTGCTTGGCCGTGACTTGGTTGGATGCTAAGAACAAAGTTGAAAGCTTTTGTCGCGGCTGTTGAGTCTTTTGCTTCTAGCTGTAGAAATCCGTCTTCGATTGCTTCGAAAATTACAGAATCGAGACGTGCTTCAATTGACTCTAATTTCTCAGTAGCGGCTGTGTAGTATTTTCGCGCGTCGCCGTAGCGCTGCTCTCGATAGGCTTTTTCACCAAGTTTGATATTACCCTGGGCTTGGTCGAAATCGTTTGCAGCCCACACAAGGACATTATGAGTCTCAAGTCGCACAACCAGTGCTAATGCTCGCTCGAGTTGGGTCTGGTTTTCGTACCGTAGTTGGGCCGCGTCTTCAGTTTGTCTGAACACCGGTTCTGTCATCGACATATGGGGCTGCAGCGTTTGTCGTTGGTTGGACGACGGCTGTTCATTTTTCTCGCTATTACTCACGTCAGGACTCATCTGTAAGTGGCGAGGCAGGACAAATATGACAATAAGCACAACGAAGAATAATGCGATGGACAAAACTATCGTGCCCGTATGTTTTGGTGTTAGGGATGGTGGAGCATTTATCTCGTCATGGTTTGCGGACGGGTCCACAAATTGAACCGGGACAATATGTTCGTCGGGTTCAGGCCGATCGTTGTTTTCTGTTCCTCTCATACAAAATCATTTCTTTTGCGGCAATAAGTGCCATCATATGTTGCATGACGCGCATGTAAGACATAGTTACTGCTATTGTTGCGGATTGAGTTCACCTGGTCCAGGTTGCTGACCGGTTTCAATGAGATAGATCTCGTTCAATATATTACGCCACTGTGCATACTGTTCGTCTACAGTTCCGCTAAGGGTGACTGTTTTGTCTTCAAGGGCAATAGTATGTGGTGAGATCTCAGCACCTAAGGAGTCCGCCATTTCTTTCAAACCCTCTTCATGGAGCCGTGCTTCTGATCCGCGATCGAGACCGCTTTTAAACATATAAGCGCCTCCACCGATCCCGAGGACACCTGCGGTGCGTGTGGCATGACTGCTGCTCCCTTGTGCAAAAATTCCCGCGATGACCGCGAGCGCGCCACCGATTTTTCGTACAGTGGACTCCTTTTTGATTTTCCTGAGAGCTTTTGTCTCGTGGTAACTCGCTTCACGCCATTGGTCGTAGGGAATCTGCATACGTCGATTGAAGTTTTCATAATAATCTTGTAACCGTTCGATGAACATTTGATCGCGGATACGGATCGAGTCGATGTGTGCCATTATTGGGTCGCCATTGGCTGGTGCGTGCTTGAGCGTGTACTTCCCTCCGGAGTCTATTTCTAAAAAGTCGTTGTAATCATTTGGTGCAAAGCGTTGCGCAAAACGAAGTTTCGATACGACGCGTAGTTTCTCCCGCTCCTTTGGCTCTATGCGACGAATATATTGTTCCATATCATTCGCGATATCGTTGTACAGTCGCTGAAATGGCTCCTGTTTCTGACGCAATGTTGGATCATAGGCATACTGACTTAACTTGTCGGTATAGCTCCGCGTATACCATTTATTGTTAGCCGAGTCCGTTACGGTAACTTTTACTGTCAGCGTTTCACCGTCAGAATTAACGATTTGACCGGCCACATATACATCTGTTTCGTTTTGGCCAGTTGGGATTATCTGCACGGAACCCCAATTTCCAGTGCGTTTTAGGGTCTGGGTGACATTTCGCGCTGCGTGAACTCCTTCGGCTTTACGTACGCTTGGTGTTGTTAATGATTTTTCTTCGTCAAGATATTCGAACCCAGGGTCGAATATCTTGACTCCTACGTCGAGCAATAAATGTTCAGGGATCGGTTTCGGTGCAACAATCGGTGTTTCCACCGCAGCAGCACGCACCGTCTGCGAATTACACCCGCTGAGCTGGAGTATGACTGCGATCAACGCGAGAATTAGGCTTATATTACAAACACCCCTCAATCGCCGATGCCTCTTTTGTATCTCCGATATTCCTCCCATAGCTTGCCGCGCAAGACCGGATCGGATTCACCAGTTGCGGCTTCCCGCAATTGTCGCGCGACGATATCATCATCTCGCCCAGTTTGAGTATCAATAGGCGTTGAGTCGCCTGCGTACTTGAATGCACCTTCGCCACTGTCGCCCGTGAGATCTGGGGTATGGCCTCGACCGGAACTTGTGTCCGACTGACCACCCGCCCCGCGTCCGTTTTGCGGCGGTGCTTGGCGAGCGCCTTGGCCATCCGGGCTACCAGTAACGCTACCACTACTATCTTCGGCGCCATCGCCGCCTGTGGTCATGCGATCGCGCTTGGCGTCTTCTCGAGCACGTCGCATCAGTTCATCAAACTTAGCCAGTCTGCCTTGAAGGTCTTGTTGTAGTGCGGTGACTCGCTCGGCTTCGGTCATTGCGCCGATGTTGATATCCAGTCCGCTTTCCGCACCGGCGAGCGGCGAACCGCGCGAATCTAAACTACGACCATCAGACTTCCGAGAAGATGCCGTGCCACTAAGGTTTGTAGGTTGACTTGACGAATTATGCTTTTCAGTGGTCGACGACGAGGGTCTTGGAGCAATTATGGGGTTGCCGTTTTCGTCAACCGGTATGTCCGTGATCTCCACATCCGCACTGTCTTCGCTCTGCGCTGGCATTTCGCTTTGCATTTGCTCCGGGGCCTCCTCCGGGTTGAGTTCGGGTTGCGATAGTTGGCTACTCTGCGGTTGCGCGCCCGGTTGTGTGGAACGTTGTTGTTGATTTTGCGTATCGGTTGCCTGGGTAGGCAGCTTAGTTTGAGGTGGTTGATGTGGTTGATGTGGTTTCTGCGATAGTGTGTTGCATGCCATCGAAGCCATGAGTATTACCGCGAGTGGAATTGCGCGCAGGTACGAAATTAGTTGTTGCACTGCAATAAGCCCTCAAGCCTAAATGGTTTCATCAGGGAAAATATAACGTATGGTGGACGGTGCTTCGACTGGGCCCTCATCGTTTATTCGTGGACGGAAACGCGCAACGCGCAGCGCCGCACGAGTGCGGCGGACGATCCTTGAATTATCGATGGGCTTAGCCTCCACAACCTTTACGTTTCGCGCGTGACCGGTGAGCGTTACTTTAAATGATGCCATGACATAGGCAGCATCGGAATTCAGCTCTTCCACCTTGTCTGGAGCTCGACGTTGTACAGTGAACCGAGACATTTTACGCGGATTTTCGAACTCAACTGCTAGCTCTTCCTTGGACAACCCAGCAGATTGCAGTATTTCATAGGCGCGGCGATAGTTTCGAGTAGAGTATCTTGGACGGTCGAAGACGAGCTCCCAGTCTGCCAGGTTCGCCAACGCGAGGCCATGCTGAATGGTTTGGCCCGCTAGTTCGCTTATGTTCACGACTTGCTCGAGAGCTTGTTTGCCGTTAACGAAACATTCGATAATCAGGTTTCTGCGGGAGATTACATCGGCAATAGTTTCACCTGACACTGGCCCGCCTGTAACCGGATCTACTTCCGTGTTATTGATGTGGGTGGCAAGGTTAAGATTAGCCATCGCTTTGAGATTGAGAACCCGAATCATTCTTGGATCGGTAGTACCATGTTTAGCTCTGATCGTCTCCTCGACAATCACTAATGCGGCTTGGGCGTCACGTAACTGCCGGAATGCCGGCACACCAGTATCAAGATCGTATGCGTGGATTTCCCAAGTGGCAAACTCTATCGCCGCATCAATGAAATCGTCAGAGTTTTTGTCGACCTCACGGCGATGGATCCAATAACGATACCGATGGTGCCGCTCGACGGCGGCCCAGTCAAAAAGCTTAGTGTTAGAGTCGACTAAAAGATCCACGATCGGAACGTGCATAAGGTGGTGCAATCCTTTATTGATTCGACTGATGTGCAGCGCCTGGCGCAATGCAGATATTGCGTGATGGAGTTCGCCATTAACACGATGGGCAAGGCCCAGGCTTAAAAATTTTTCCGCTAAGCGGTGGTCCAACGCGCCATATTCGCTCTCAATGGCGGCGATTCTGTGGCGAAATGGAGCGACATCAACATTGGTGCCGGAGTTGGTGATATTGTTATTCGAATGGACGGCCCAAGGTAGGCTGACTAGTAAGCCGAGTAGTAGTAGAGGGGCTATTTTCAAGTTTCTTCGCATCACTTAATTTCGCATTCAATGCTGATAAAAGGTGTTATCGGTATCGTGCCAAACTTTGTCGTTGTGTCCTATTAGCTGTCGTTAGCCGTTTTATCCAAGTTTTGACCAGGATCGGACGCCATTGTTTTAGATTCGCCAAGGTTACCTTATCGATAGATTCTATCGGAACTCGGTTAAATAAAACTTGGTTTGTAGGATTTATTTCGCAATTTTTATGGTTCGTGGCCTGGTTTGTCTTTCGACTGCCGCGCAAACGAGGTAGCGTCGGACCGCGAGTACCTAGTCAGATATCATCGAGTACCGGGACTTGCTTGGATTCATTCGGAGTCTGGGAGATTTCCATAGTCGTCGATCATGAAGCTCGCTTCGGCTTCCGCAATGACCCGGCCGTCATCGCCGAACGCTTTTGATTCGAGTTGCAGCAAACGGCCTTTGCGCCGTTTCATGTGACATTCGACAGAAATTTTCTCGCTAACTGGCAGAGGATCACGGAACCGGATTTCACATTTTGCGGTGAACCCACGTCCATTCTGTAAAAACAACCAATTAGCCATTAGATCGTCGAGGACGCTGAATATAATGCCACCGTGGGTAACCCCATCGAAACCCGCGTGATTTTGGTTGGGCACGAATTCGCCACGACACACGTCGTTTTCGAAGACAAACGGGATACGCAAACCGATTGGATTTTTAGGCCCGCACACGAAGCAGTTGTCCGCATCCGTTCGCGGATTGATGTCATTACGTCTTTGCATCACACCATATCCTCAAATGGATTTCTCAGGTCTAAGTCAACGGGGTGGGCGTAGCCAGGCAGGCAGATTTCATCGTTGCTGACTCTAATCTGTTCTTCGTCGATCATCTTGTCGCCAAAGCGATATATCGGTTGCATCGGGCTCCGCATGCACTGCTCATCATAAGCATTCGCAGCTTCGATTACCGCTTCTCGCTTACGACGGTACTTATTAATTTGTGCGCGGCTATAACGTTTGTTCAGCATCGCTTCGGCAACTCTATTCGATAACACTGCAGCCGTAGCATTGTTGCCGCCGAATCCTTTGGAGTTTAAGAAAGCTATCTCGGCACGGCCGTGTAGATTCAAATCTTGCATCGGAATATGAA
>DPMX01000125.1:0-3540 GCA_003540955.1 Gammaproteobacteria bacterium | reverse complement strand
CCCGTGTAGAGTCAAATCTTGCATCGGAATATGGAGTCGATCGTCGTACACATCATCAGCAATGGCATCCAGTGTTTTAATCCCGGGTAAAATCTCATCATGGAAAACGCCGAGCGAGCTGATCATCTGATCGGCGCTGGCTGGTGCAAGGGAGTGCCCAACGAAGCTTTTCATCGCTGTTACTGGCCATTGTGTAATGCCGAAGGCGCGTGCTATTTGGTCGAATATGCGAGATTCGGTTATTCGGTTTTGCGGTGTACTGGACCCGTGAGCTTGGATAAAACTGCGGTGACGGATGACGTCTTCGCCAAGAATCGCACGAGCCGCGCCAACGGCCTTGGCTAAGGTCACGTAATTTCCCGCTCCAGGAGCAGAAATAGATTTTTTGTATCCATCTGCGTTGACATAAATCCCGCCGATGGCGTGCTGGATCTGGGCACCCATAGCTAGCGCTAACTCGTCATCGAATAGAACGATGTACTGTCCGGATTCGGATAGGACGAATCCGCAATTTTCGCCAAATGGACGACTGGCACGGCGGTAGTTTGGAACCGCCGATCGATCAAGTTGGCATAGGTTATCGTCTGTGGCCAGCGCTTTCATGGCGGCGTAGCCTTCGATTACCTCCGGTAAAATTGGCGCTTCCGCGTTACCAACAACAGCGACTCGGCGCCGTCCGGACTGAATGTCATCTACTGCGATACGCAAGTTGTATAAGAAGGTAGCGCACGCCCCGACGGCGGCTCCCGTCGCGCCGACATTACCCAGTACGTAGGCATTGACGAAGTCCGCAGGCATTTGGTTTAAGCCAAGCGCCAATTGTTTTGAGCTTACACGGGTACCGCGCAATCGCGCCTGAGTCATACCGCCAGTCCCGTGGATGTCAAGCTGACCCATCGCGCTAGCCGCATATACGCAGATCTCATCTGGTCGTACTTGTTGTGCGATAAAGTCCCAATCTATTCCGATCGATCGGATGGCATCAGATGCGGCGATGATTGTGAGTTGTAATCCGCGAGGGTGAAAACGCGAGTTGTACAGTGCTTCTGGCTTAAACCCAGTGGGTAGTTGTCCTGCCGCTTGTACCGAAAGTTTGCGAGAGGTTTCAAGCTTGATTGTGACCTTGTCGTTCATTCGAAATTCGACCAGGTTATCGTCAATAGCATTAGCCTCGCATCCTGGAGGTAGGGGATCCGGTACAAACCGTTTATCGACCAAGAATGTCCCGGGCGCGCTTGGCACATTGTGCACTGGCATAGAAGTGTTCGCTAGAACTCGGTCTGGGTCGAACAATTCCTCCTCAATACGTCGGATCAACGTGCCTTCTAATATTTGTTGGCCAAAGCGCGCTTCGATTGCTGCGGGTTCAATTTCTTCGCCGGAGCGTGTGAGGCAACGGTCCTTGTCAAAGTAGATAAGCCGCATCATGCTAGCCAACGCCATAAACGTCCGGGTGCGTTGGTCTCCACTCGTACTTTCTATGATCGTTCTGCGATAGGCATGATGAAACGATGATCGTCCAGCTGGTCCAACACCGCCGAAACCGACGATCACGGGTAGTCTTGTCATGGTTTTATTGTCACCAGTTGGCGCGCTGCGCATTTTTGAATTCTAACCTTCTGGTAGCGAAAGATTTTGGCTGATTTAGCCAAATTACCGGCTAAATCAGCTATTATTGTTACATACCGTAGATTTCGTAGGGGGAGTAGTAGGTGCGATTAGGCTTTGTTCTAGCGGGAAATATGCTTGCGGCGGGAACACTGCTGCCCCTGGAGATGTGGCGTGCCGCAGAATCGACGGCGTGTGGCCGGGGCGCGGCCGAATCTCCGCTAAGAACGACGCTTTTTGCGGTCAATTTAATACCCGTACCGACACAGGCTGGAATTAGCATTACCCCTGAGTTGAACTTCGCTGACTCGCGAGTGATGGACGTAGTCTATTTGCCGGCCTTGTGGCGAAATCCGAGGCCTGTTATCCGACGCAATGGGCCTATGTTCGATTGGTTGGTGCACCAGTTTGAAAACGGCGCGATGCTTGCGGCTGTTGGTACGGGATGCTGCTTTCTGGCCGAGACCGGCTTGCTGGACGGCAAATCTGCCACCACACATTGGCATTATTTTGAGCGTTTTGCGCAAGACTACCCAAAGGTGATGTTGAAACGGGATTTTTTTATTACTCAGGCAGGGTCGATCTTTTGTGCTGCAAGCGTTAACGCACTGGCTGATGTCACGGTCCATTTGGTGGAGCATTTCTATGGGCGCGGTGTTGCCCGACACGTGGAGCGAAATTTCTCCCATGAGATCCGAAGACCATATGAAAAATATCGCTATTTAGAAGGTGACGATCTCCAGCACACCGATGAATTGATTATCGAGATCCAACTCTGGATGCAGCGACACCTCAATGAAGGCATGGAGATCCCTAATATTGCTGCCAAGTTTGGTCTTAGCGCACGGACACTAGGCCGACGTTTTTGCGCTGCGACAGGTCGTTCACCGCTGTCTTATCTACAAGAACAGCGGATGCGAACCGCCAAGGAATTGCTTGAGTCGACGAACCTCACAATTGGTGAAGTAGCATTTCGTGTCGGATATCAGGACCAGGGACACTTCGCACGTTTGTTTGCACGAAGTCATGCGGTTAACCCTTCCGACTACCGAAAGACTGTGCGAGCGAAAGTGTTTTCGGCGGCCTGAGTTCGAAGATTGGTTTGCCGAGATATCCATTATTTAGGACGGTATACACGGGCATCATGATTTAGTTCTGTGTACTTAAGAAAACTTAAATCTCGCCTAAAATGCCTGAAAAATCACTAGTGAGTTTTATTGAGATTAAGATGAGGAGCTATAATGCGCAATAAACGTACTCTTGAAAGTAATTGTTTTACGGTCGTGAGGTTTTGAGCCGGCTAAGCCCGTTCTAAAGGCAGGACTCCCATCGCGCAGTGGTCGTCAATACGCGTTAAAAGCATGGTCAGACCGGCGCTACTCAGATATTCGTCGACCGCTTTTTGTTGACCTAGCCAACGGAAATAATCATCGACGATCAGGACTCCGCCGGGTTTAAGTTTTGGCATGAGCTCCGCACATTCGACGATAGTTGACTCGTACAAGTTAGTATCAAGCCGAAGAAGGGCGATCTCGTGACTGTCATTCGCCGGCAAAGTGTCTTGTACCAGCCCCTTGTGGAAAAACACGGCGTCGCTGGGATATTTGGTGAGAGATAAATTCGCACGCACATCAACTAGCGGAAAGTTGTGCCAGGTGCACTCCCCGTCCTTGATCTTCCGATCGTATTTTTGCCTCGCTGGCTTACCAAGAATGCTGATATCTTCGTCGGTCGGTCGCGCCATACCAGCGAACGTGTCGTACAGTAGTAGTCGCCGATTCTCGATCTGAAGCTCGATTAAGGTATAAGCAATGGCCATCATACTGCCGCCGGCGCCCACACCGCATTCCACAAAATCGCCACTAATATTGTTTGCAATAATATATCGCACAGCGCGCTCGAGATTGGCGATTCGGGACTGGGAAGTCATAG
>DPMX01000127.1 GCA_003540955.1 Gammaproteobacteria bacterium | reverse complement strand
AGCCGATCGATTTATGGCGGCAAGTTCGTTGCAACAAAAGTATGGGGGCACAATTGTCCTAAAAGGTGCCGGTTCTATTATTGATGACGGGCGATTACCTGCGGTATTGTGTGCCGGTAATCCAGGTATGGGCAGCGGTGGTATGGGTGACGTTCTAACTGGTGTCATCGCGGCGCTACTCGCTCAAGGTCTCTCTATCGATGATGCTGCTCGGATCGGCGCATGCGTGCATGCGAATGCGGCGGATCGCGCCGCCATGGATGGAGAGCGGGGTCTGCTTGCAAGCGATCTGTTTCCGCATATACGCGCCTTGGTGAATTGATCGACGTGTCCAACCCATGGTTAAAATGGCTACCAGTACAATCGAGATTGACACAGCAATGGCGATGGAGGCCCTAGGTGGAGCGATCGCAGGGGCGACGACTGCCGAGCTTAAAGTATATTTGTCCGGGGAGCTTGGGACTGGTAAAACCACTCTAGTCAGAGGGTATATGCGACGCCTTGGTTACAAAGGTGCGGTCAAAAGCCCGACCTTTACTCTAGTCGAGAGTTATAGATTGGATGATCGTGTGGTTCACCACTTCGACCTTTACCGGTTAGAGGATCCCGAGGAACTTGAATATATCGGATTCGATGAGTATTTCGAAACGGGCGCGGATTGTTTAGTAGAGTGGCCCGACCGTGGCCGTACCGGGCTGCCGGACCCAGATATCGAAATCTACCTGGAGATGCGCGGTGTGAAGCGCTTCGCAAACTTGGCCGCCGATACGGAGTATGGTCGGAGATTACTAGCGATAATAGAAAATAAGTGATAGAATTCATTGTTTTACAAGATATAAATATTTTTTACTTGAGTTGCTGTGGATAACTTGGAAAATATGATAAATCGGTTATGAATGGTCGCGCCTAAAGTGATGCGAGGCATCGTAGTTTTAGTCTTGTGGTTTCTTTGTAACGCGGTTTTCGGCGCCGAAATTAAAGGTGTCCGAATATGGGCGGGCACAGATAGAAGCACTGTCGTTTTCGATGTAAGTAAACCCTTAGAATATCGCCTCTCAGAGTTTAAGAATCCTTATCGACTGGTTATCGACTTCGTAGCCACGGAGTTGCCAAAATCTCTAAAACTACCCAGTGCTGCGGAGACGCCAATACGGAATCTCCGGTTTGCGCGCCGAAATAGTAACGACCTGCGGGTGGTTTTTGACCTCGAACACCGTGTGCAGTTCGATGATTCGCAACTACCACCGCACAAGCATTACGGACATCGTGTTGTACTGAATCTAACACCAAAAATTCGGGGTGCGGGGGAGGTCGTTGAATCCTCATCAACGATACCTCAAGCGCCCAAGGGGTTAGCGAATAGCACGGTGGTGCGTGATATTATCGTCGCGGTCGATGCGGGGCACGGTGGCGCAGATGTTGGGGCAATCGGCCCAACTGGGGTCTACGAAAAAAACATCGTCCTCGCTATCGCGCGCGCGTTAGTTGACGAAATCAATCGTCATGATGGAATACGGGGTGTGTTAGTTCGTGATGGTGACTATTACGTTGACTTACGCAAACGCATGATCAAAGCCCGCGATGCTAAAGCAGATCTATTTCTCTCGATCCATGCGGATGCATTCCACGACCGCCGAGTGCGAGGTTCGTCGGTCTACGTGTTGTCTCAAAAGGGCGTAAGTAACGAAGCGGCTCATTGGCTTGCGGAAAACGAGAATGCATCCGATCTTATCGGAGGGATCAGTCTTGACGGCAAGGATGAGGTGTTGAAATCGGTGCTGCTCGATCTGTCACAAACTGCGTCGCTCGACGCTAGTATCGCCGCCGCTAATGCCATACTCGATGGCCTAAAAAAACTTGGAAAAGTACATAAACAAGAAGTACAGCATGCGGGTTTTATGGTGCTTAAATCTCCGGACATCCCGTCTTTGTTAATTGAGACTGCGTTTATATCTAATCCAGACGAGGAACGTCGTCTTAGTAAAGAAAGTTATCGCCGGAAGCTTGCTATTTCCATTTTTAGTGGGATTCGCACCTATTTTGAGAACAACCTGCCTCCTGGGACGCGTTTAGCCGCCCATCGTTCACATCTAGTTTCGCGTGGAGACAGCCTTTCGGTTATTGCGCATCGCTATGACGTCAGCATGGAAAGCATCAAATTGGCGAATAACCTCGTAGGTGACGGCGTTAGGTTAGGAGAGGTGTTAAAGATCCCCTGAGGCCAGTTCATTTCTGTCAATCTTACTATGACTAGAGACCGTCAACCCGACGGGCTGCTAAACTGTTGATCATGTCAAAGTTAGCCGCAATTCAGCCGTTATCTGATAACGTCATCAATCAAATTGCTGCGGGTGAGGTGATCGAGCGACCTGCATCAATAGTAAGGGAGCTACTCGAAAATAGTCTGGACGCGGGCGCTACAAAAATCACCATCGAGCTATGTGAAGGCGGTATAGAATACATACTGTTACGTGACGATGGTTACGGCATCCCGCGCGATCAGCTGCACCTTGCGTTATCGCGGCACTGCACTAGCAAATTGACTAAAGCAGAAGAATTATCCTCCATCGGTACACTTGGTTTTCGCGGTGAGGCGTTGGCAAGCATTAGTTCGGTTGCCGAAATCGCAATCACTTCTCGTACCGCAGACCAGCCACACGGTTGGCGAATTGATGTGCGCCCTGGAGCACGGATGGGTCAGCTGCAAGCCGCAGGGCATCCAGTTGGTACGACTGTTGAAGTTAGAAACCTGTTTGCGACGACGCCAGCTCGTCGGCGGTTTTTGAAGCAGGTACGTACAGAGTTTCTACACGTTCAAAAATTCGTACGGCGCGCTGGTTTCTGTTATCCCGAGGTTGTTTTTACGTTGATCCATGGGTCCAAGAAAAACTTGTCGCTACCGGCACCAATTAACGCGGTCGCGATAGAGCGGAGGCGGAGGGCTTTATTCGGGAGTGACTTTGTGGATCACTCGATACCGATTGAATTTTTAATGCCTGAGCTCACTGTGCGTGGTTGGGTTGGCACGACAGAATATGCTCGGCAAAACTCCGATCTACAGTTTGTCACTATTAATCGTCGAGTCGTGCGTGATCGCCATGTTGCACACGCGGTGCGTATGGCTTATGACACTTACATTGAGGAGGGTCGCTACCCAGCTTACGCGTTACAACTCGAAATGCCTGAGGGGGTGGTCGACGTAAACGTCCATCCCGGGAAAGTCGAGGTCAGACTTCATGACGCCCGCGGCATACATGACATGGTCTATGCGGCGGTTAAGCAGGCCTTAGGTAGTGCAAATAGATTGCATAAAGAATGCGACAGTTTCACAACCTCCACTCACACTAACTTTGAATCTACGCATGTCGATCTTGGAGGCCGCGTTCGGACGTATTCTCGTCAGTACGCTACTCAGCCTTTTTCGGCGGCCGCGTTGTCGGCTGTGGCGAACAACCTGTTGGCCATTATCGAAAATCGGTTTGCCCTTACAAACGACAATGGTTCTATTCTCGTGATTGATTTGCATGCAGCAATTACGGATATAGTCCGCACACGACTTGAACGCGGGGAGCGCGACTCGCGGCCCCTGCTCATTCCGGAGGTGTTAGATTCCGAAGTGCGCGATGATCGAATTGAGACACTTAACGGGTTTGGGGTTGAGTTTGGCCGTATAGGCGAGGACAAGGTAGTGCTCCGTGCAGTCCCCATCATCATTAGCGAGATAGACCCAAGCGCGTTCGCTGATTGTTTACTCTCCAAAAACAAAACCGTCCAAGTCGAAGCTGATGGAGTTGCAACGGCCGCAGCTGTTGGGTTTCGCGCGCCTACTACAATGGTCGAGCGGCGTCGTTGGTTTTCGCAGCTTGTCGGTCAATTTAACGCGCTGGGTTTAAGCGGGGGAGATTACAATATTCCACTGACGTCAGAAGATTTGGAAGGGCTATTTGGAACTCAATAAAGGCATGTCTCCGATTTTAAACGACATACCTGTGGTGTTTTTGATGGGTCCAACGGCGAGTGGAAAGACAGCAACCGCGTGCCGATTGGTCGATTGCTTTGATTGCGAAATTGTGAGCGTTGATTCAGCGCTCGTTTATCGGGGTCTGGATATAGGCACCGCAAAACCGACGCCGGAACTCCAGGACCGGTATCCACACCATTTGTTGGACTTATGCGATCCAAAGGAAAGCTATTCTGTCGCGCAATTCCGCGCAGATGCTCAGCGAGTGATTGCTAAGATACAGTCTCGTGGCCGAATACCCTTGTTAGTAGGTGGTACAGGGTTGTATTTCCATGTACTTGAACACGGTATTGCTGCGTTGCCGGCGGGCGATACCGATGTGCGTCAACTTTTGTGTGAGGAACTTGCCAAGACGGGGCTTTCTTCAATGCACGCACGATTGGCGACACTTGATCCAGATAGTGCTCAGCGTATTCACCCCCACGACCAACAGCGAACTTTGCGCGCCCTTGAAATTTTTGCAATCACCGGCCGGCCGATGTCCGATGTAATTAAGGAACAACCAGCGCCGTTGCTCCCGTTTTCGATTATAAAACTGATACTTACGCCCCTGGATCGAACTGCGCTCCACGATCGCATCGCGGTGCGTTTCCGAGGAATGCTGAACGCAGGCTTCGTAAATGAAGTGAGCGCACTGCGTGATCGCGGTGATTTGAATTTGGATCGACCGGCACTGAGAGCCGTAGGCTACCGCGATGTTTGGCATTACTTGGAAGGACAATGTCATTTCGATGAAATGATTGAGCGCAGTATCATCGCGACCAGGCAGTTAGCGAAGCGTCAGTTTACGTGGTTTCGGGGGGTGTCAGATGCACTAAGGTTTGATTCTTATGATGTTAAATTCGATAGCCAACTAGACATGGCGTTAAAACAACATCTCAAGGTAGAATCGCTTAATCAGATCAGGGAAGGCTAAGGATAAGAGGGATATCAGAGGACCTATTGCAAGGATTTCGTCTTAATAGAACAACAAGAAATAGTAAGGAGAAATACCATGACCAAAGGACAGTCCCTACAAGAACCTTTTTTAAATGCGCTGAGGAAGGAACGAGTTCAGGTTTCAATATATCTCGTCAATGGCATCAAGCTCCAAGGGCAAATCGAATCGTTCGATCAATTTGTAATTTTATTAAAAAGTACCGTCAGCCAAATGGTCTACAAGCACGCTATCTCGACTGTGGTGCCCAGTCGTAATGTCAAGCTTCCTCGGACGGATGAGGAGGGTGACGACGAAACTGGAATTACGGAGGATTGACTCCGTGGTGATTGCCATTGTTTGAGCGCCCAAAAGCAGGCGAACGGGCGGTTCTGGTTCATGTTGATTTTAAATCAGGCAAGTCGACAGCTGATCTAGACGAATTTATCGAGTTGGTGATTTCGGCCGGAGCAGTTCCTGTGAAGACTGTTAGGACCAGCCGCATTCGCCCTGACCCTCGGTTTTTTATTGGGGCCGGGAAAGCTGCGATGCTAGAGGCGATTTTGCGTAAAAATTACGTCGAGGTCGTATTGGTAAATCACGAACTTTCGCCGGGCCAGGAGCGCAACCTCGAGAAACTGCTCGCATGCAGGGTAATCGATCGAACGCGTTTAATTCTCGATATTTTCGCTCAGCGAGCACGTTCTTTCGAGGGAAAGTTGCAGGTCGAGCTGGCGCAATTAAGACATTTATCCACACGTCTAGTGCGAGGGTGGACCCATCTCGAACGCCAAAAAGGTGGGATTGGTCTGCGGGGGCCTGGTGAGACGCAGCTGGAGTCCGATCGCCGCATGATTGGCCAACGAATCAAGCAGATTAATGAACGACTGAGTGGAGTGCATCGACAGCGTCAACAAAGCGTCCGTTCGCGTTCCAGGGCGATGCTGTCCACTGTATCTATCGTCGGCTACACTAATGCCGGAAAATCAACGCTTTTCAATCGTTTGACCGGGAGCGATAACTTCACGGCGGATCAGTTGTTTGCAACGCTCGATACAACTTTGCGCCGATTTAACGTTGCTGGTGAGCATCCGGTGCTTCTGAGCGACACTGTTGGATTTATACGGGATCTCCCGCCCGAACTCATCGCTGCATTTAAAGCCACTCTTGAAGAGACGAAAGACGCTGCATTACTACTACATGTCGTGGACTGCACTGCAGAGGCTCGCTCAGACCATGTGCGTCAAGTACAAGATGTCTTGGAACGCGTCGGTGCACGAAACGCACCCGTGATAGAGGTCTTTAACAAAATCGATCTCCACGACGAGATTGATGTGCACGTGGAGCGGGGCCGTGATGGGTATGTAACGCGAGTTTGGGTGTCCGCTAACACAGGGGATGGTCTAAATTTGCTGCTAGAGGCGATTGCCGAACGATTAAACGCGTTTAAAGTCCACAAACGTATAACACTGCCGGTAAGTGGAGGCCGCTTACGTTCCCAGCTGTATTCACTTGGTGCGGTCATCGACGACACGCCCCTGGAGACTGGTGGCTGGGCAATTGAGGTAACGCTTGGATCGGCGAGGTGGCATACATTAATAGAAAATGTCGAGTTTGAAGTCGATACATCTGACGTTGTACCTGAGTCTGATGGCCAGAATATCGGAAAAATCGGGAGCGACACGGCGATCGTGGAAACCGTGCGTAGTTAATAGCGACAACGGTTCAGTGCTATTTAACGTGGTTTAACTATAAATAACGATTTAGGAGGACTTCCCTGCTGCATTGAACAAGCGTGCAGCGCCCCGTACAATCGGGCGTCCTTGGGAGTCTATTGGAATTGGACCGGTTTGCTGATTCGTTTTGGCATCAGTTATTAGGCGCACCAACTCCGACAGGCTCAGTGATCAATCTGACGTAAACTGAGAAATTTGAATGGCCTGGGACGATCCTGACGAAAAAGAGCGTGATCCCTGGGGGGGACGCAAGAAGAATGATGGACCTCCTGATCTAGACGAAGTCGTCCGAAAAATGCAGGACAAACTTGGCGGCCTATTTGGCGGGGGTGGAAGACCTTCTAACCCAGGAACGGGCGGCGCAGGGTTGTCTCCACTAATGTGGCTTGCCATTATCTTGTTGCTTATTGCTTTACTTGTTTATGCGACGTTTTGGCGAATCGAGCCAGCCGAGCGGGGCGTTGTAATGCGCTTCGGAAAATACGTAAATACTCTGCAGCCAGGTCCGAATTTCCAATTCCCGCGTCCAATAGACGAAGTTATTAAGATAAATGTTCAACAGATTAGACCGTTTACAGTTAATGCGACGATGCTCACTGGGGATGAGAATATAGTTGACGTTGAGATGGCAGTGCAATATCGAATCAAGGACGTAAAGAATTATCTGTTCAAGATTGCCGATCCTGACACTACAGTACAGCGGGTAACTGAGAGCGCGATACGCGATATTATAGGTCAGAGTACGCTTGATTTCGTCATAACTGAAGGCCGGGCCGAGATCGGTACTGGTGCAATCGCCCTCATTCAACAAATACTAGACAATTACCAATCTGGCATCGAAGTAACAAGTGTCAATATGCAACCAGCGAAACCACCCGAAGAGGTGAAGGCATCATTCGATGATGCGATCAAGGCGCGAGAAGATGAGCAGCGGCGAATTAATGAAGCGGAAGCTTACCGTAACGAAATAGACGAAAAAGCACAAGGCGAGGCGGCGCGAATTTTACTTGAAGCGCAAGCTTATCAGGAACAGGTTGTTGCTGAAGCTGAAGGTGAGGCGCGACGTTTTGAACAATTATTAATTGAATACGAGAAGGCCCCCGAAGTGACTCGCAAGCGTTTATATCTAGATGCCATTGAAGAGGTGCTGTCCGACAATCCTAAAGTGATGCTCGACAATGACAATGGAAACAGTCTGATGTATCTGCCTATCGACAAATTAATGGAACGAGGTTCTGGTCGACGTCCGGATACGAACCCTCGAGAGTTGTTGCCAGACTCCGGCAACTCGTTCCCGCGAAACGTTGATTCCGCGAGCCAAAGCAGAACCGATAGTCGTATGCGGGGGGTACGTTAGATGATGCTGTATCGAATTTTGATTGCTCTAGCTGTCGTTATCGGAATTGCATCGGTATCGATGTTTCGCGTCTATGAGCAAGAACGTGCGATTTTATTCCAGCTCGGTAAAATCCAGCGCTTCGATTTTTCTCCGGGCTTGTACTTTAAAATCCCGATTTATCAGAATGTAAAGAAATATGATATTCGACTGCAGACATTAGATTCGGAGCCGCAACGCTTTTTGACGGGGGAAAAAAAAGATGTAATCGTTGATTCGTTCGTACGTTACCGGATCAACGATGTAGTGAAATACCACATATCGACTGGTGGCGACGCCCGACGTGCCGGTATATTGCTGTACCAAAAGATTAACGATGCGCTTCGCAGTGAATTTGGTGAGCGAACGGTGAAAGAAGTAGTGTCCGGTGAGCGCGGCACGATAATGGATATAGTCACCAAATTAGCGGATGAACGCGGAGACGAGCTAGGAATGGAGATCGTTGATGTTCGATTAAAGCGTATCGATCTTCCCGCCGAAGTGAGTCAAAACGTTTACGAGCGCATGCGCTCTGAGCGTTCTCGGGTTGCCCGCGAGTTCCGTGCTCGGGGGGAGAAAGAATCGATTACGATCAAGGCTGACGCGGACCGTTCTCGCACTGTCGTCGGAGCTCGGGCGTACCGCGATGCAGAAATGATGCGTGGCGCCGGAGACGCTGCTGCTGCAGAGATTTATGCGGACGCGTATAATCGGAACCCAGAGTTTTACGACTTTTATCGCTCTTTGAACGCGTATAAGACTAGCTTCAGAAATGGTGATGATGTTTTTCTACTTGATCCGGACTCTGAATTTTTTAAATATTTTACGAAGCCTACCGGGCCATAAACCGGGGCACCTGCGACTCTATTCATCAAGGTATCAAGGATAGCCAATGTGGCAGGATCTGCTTGCGGGAATTGCGTTGGTTCTGGTCTTTGAAGGCATCTTGCCATTTCTTAGTCCAGCCCGTTATCGTCACACGATGAAGTTAGCGGCGCAAATGAATGATAAAACAATGCGTATAGTAGGGTTGGTAAGTATGGTGGCCGGTCTCTTTGTTTTGTACGTGGTGAAATAACGCATGAAATATGGAGCACGATGGTTATTGCCGGATGGTGTAGAGGACGTTCTGCCCCCGAGCGCCGAGTCGCTAGAGCAACTAAGACGGAAGGCCCTGGATTTATTCTCGAGCTGGGGTTATCAGCTCGTGTCCCCGCCGTTAGTGGAATTCGTCGAATCTCTGTATTCCGGGAGCAGCGATTTAGAGCTGCAGACGTTTAAGATTACGGATCAAGTCTCGGGGAGATTAATGGGAATCCGAGCAGACATCACGCCCCAAGTTGCCCGGATTGATGCACACAGACTTCCAACCGACTTGCCGCAGCGCCTCTGTTACGTGGGCCCGATATTACATGCACGAGCTGACAAAATCGGTTGTTCACGGAACCCTCTTCAAGTTGGCGCAGAGCTGTACGGGCACGCCGGCATCGAGAGTGATGCTGAAGTGATTTCCTTGATGGTGGAACTGCTGCAACTTACGGCTTTATCTAACGTGACTATAGAACTCGGTCATATGGGAATTTTTAATGCATTAGTTCAGGCTGCTGAGCTAGATTCAGATGCCGCCGAGAAATTGCTCGGGGCGCTCCTACAGAAGGCTTCGGATGAGGTAGTTAATTGCATAAATGATAATGATGTTAAGACCGCGACTGCGGATTTAATAATGAATTTACTGCGTCTCAATGGTGGGGTAGAAATCGTCGCTGAAGCTAAGCGAGTTATGGCGAGGGCGCCTCAATCGGTAGTCAACGCGTTGGATTCGCTTGACGAGCTTCTTGGGGTGCTTTGCCATCACTTTTCTGATGTTGATTTTCATGTCGATCTTGCCGAATTGCGAGGGTACCGTTATCACACGGGGATAATTTTTGGTGCCTACTTCCCGGGAGAAGGTCGAGGAATTGCCTGGGGAGGGCGCTACGATAACATTGGCGAGCAGTTTGGACGCTACCGTGCGGCCACTGGATTTAGTGTGGATCTGAAGAATCTCGTCCACATATGTGGTGTGCCACAACCGGTGCGAGCAAAGCTTTATGCGCCATCTGGAAGCGAACCTAGCCTTGTCGAGACAATTGCGGAACTTCGATCGAATGGAACGGTGGTGATTCAAGCGCTACCCGGCCAAGTTGGCGGCCCATTAGATTTCGACTGCACTGGGGAGTTAGTGCTAGACGGAAACGAGTGGAAAGCTAAGGATTTGGATACGTAAGTTAGGCTAGCGTTGTGGGGCGGTCAGTCATAATTATCGGTACGCAATGGGGCGACGAAGGTAAAGGTAAGGTGGTTGACATGTTGACCGACCGTGTTGACGCTGTTGTCAGATTTCAAGGGGGGCATAATGCAGGGCACACCGTCGTAATTGACGGTGAGAAAACTGTCCTCCATTTGATTCCCTCTGGAATTCTGCGTGATAACGTAAGTTGCTTGATTGGTAACGGGGTTGTAGTTTCGCCAGCAGCCTTGATCGAAGAAATAGAAATGCTGGAAAGTAAAGGTGTGCCGGCGCGGGAACGCTTACTGATAAGTGAAGCGTGCCCTTTGATTTTGCCCTACCATGTTTCTCTCGATGCCGCTCGGGAGAGGGCCAGCGGCACAAAAGCGATTGGTACGACCGGTCGCGGAATAGGGCCAGCGTATGAAGACAAGGCGGCGCGGCGTGCACTGCGTGTCGCTGATCTTCTCCACCGAGAGCGTTTCGCCTCTAAGCTTGGTGAAACACTTGACTATCACAACTTTGTTCTTGCGAACTATTATCGCGCGGAGCGCCTCGATTTCCAACGAATCCTTGACGAGCATATGGCGTTTGCTGAAATGATTAAAGTGATGGTCGCTGACGTTGCTGAAATTATTTATGGTATGCACGAAGCGGATTTAAATATGCTATTTGAAGGTGCGCAAGGCACACTACTTGATATCGATCATGGTACTTATCCCTATGTAACTTCATCGAATACGACTGCAGGTTTTGGTAGTACGGGAACCGGCAGCGGGCCACGTTGGATGAATTATGTCCTAGGGATTACAAAAGCATATACAA
>DPMX01000189.1 GCA_003540955.1 Gammaproteobacteria bacterium | reverse complement strand
GGGGAGCACAAATATTCGAAGCAATCGGATTGAATCAAGAACTTATTGATAATTATTTCACTTGGACACCATCGCCTGTTGATGGAATCGGACTCGAAGTAATTGAACAGGAATCCATCCTCAGACATGAGGCAAGTTATTCGAAAGATGTAGTTGCCGGAGCGCAGGAACTTGAAGTAGGTGGACAATACCAATGGAGGCGACACGGTGAACACCATCAGTGGAATCCGGACGCCATAGCCAAACTCCAATTCGCTACTAAAGCTAATAGCTGGAAAATCTACAAAGAGTTTTCTAGTCTCGTTGATGATCAAAGCCAAAAAATGGCCACACTACGAGGCTTAATGGCTATTAAACAACAAACTGGTTCTATTCCAATTGAAGAAGTAGAACCAGCAACAGAAATAGTAAAAAGATTCGCCACCGGCGCCATTTCTCTAGGTTCAATTAGTAGAGAAGCCCACGAAACAATGGCCATTGCCATGAATAGAATTGGAGCAAGAAGTAATACTGGAGAAGGTGGCGAGGACTACCATAGATATACTCCCGATGCCAACGGAGACTCTCGAAATAGCGCAATAAAGCAAGTCGCCTCGGGTCGGTTTGGCGTAACCCCTAATTACCTAATTAACGCCACTGACCTGCAAATCAAAATGGCCCAAGGGTCTAAGCCCGGCGAAGGCGGACAATTACCAGGTCATAAAGTTGACGATTACATTGGATGGGTCAGGCATACTACGCCTGGAGTAGAACTCATTTCCCCAGCACCGCATCATGACATCTATTCAATCGAAGATTTAGCGCAATTGATTCACGACCTAAAAAACGTAAATCCAGACGCCAGAATCCACGTGAAACTAGTGTCAGAAATTGGCGTAGGAACAATTGCTGCGGGCGTGTCTAAAGGGCATGGTGACGTAGTGCTAATCAGTGGGCATGACGGCGGAACCGGCGCATCACCGGAATCATCAATCAAATATGCAGGCTTGCCCTGGGAATTGGGAGTCGCAGAAACACAACAGGTACTTGTCGCGAATGATTTGCGCGGCAGAATAGTTGTACAGACTGATGGTCAATTGAAAACCGGTCGAGACGTAGCCATTGCGGCAATGCTAGGAGCAGAAGAATTTGGGATGGCCACTGCCGCTTTAATAGTCAACGGATGCATAATGCTGAGAAAATGCCACTTGAACACTTGTTCAGTAGGCATAGCCACCCAAGACCCTGAGCTACGCAAGCAATTCGCAGGCAAACCAGAATACGTCGTCAACTACTTCATGTTTGTAGCAGAAGAGTTGCGGGAAATCATGGCAGAGCTTGGGTTCAGAACTGTTGCAGAGATGGTAGGTAGAGTAGACCTACTTGATACCAGGCAGGCGGTAGATCATTGGAAAGCTAAAGGAGTGGATTTATCACGACTTTTGTGTGTTGCTCCAAGGTCAGATGAAGTTGCTACTCATAATTGCATGGTACAAGACCACGGCCTCGAATTAGCCTTAGATCATGAATTAATCTCTCAATCTGCCCCTGCTATAACGGATAAAGAAATTGTGAACATTAACCTGCCGATACAAAATTCTAATAGAACGGTAGGAGCTATGCTAAGTGGTACGATCGCAAAGACGTACGGTGAATCTGGATTGCCAGATAACACTATAAATATAAATTTCTCGGGATCGGCAGGGCAGAGTTTCGGAGCCTTTCTAGCTAACGGAATCAACATATCATTGGAAGGCGACGCTAATGATTATATGGCCAAAGGTATGGGTGGTGGAAAGATAGCTATTAGACCGCCCGAAGGTTCTAGCTTTATAGCAGAAGACAACATCATAATCGGGAACGTTGCATTGTATGGCGCCACTGACGGAAAAGCGTTCATAAGAGGGAAAGCGGGTGAACGCTTCTGCGTAAGAAATAGCGGAGCCGAAGCAGTAGTAGAAGGTGTTGGGGATCATGGCTGCGAATATATGACTGGTGGAACCGTCGTTGTGCTAGGAAATACTGGACGCAACTTTGGAGCAGGCATGAGCGGAGGTATAGCATATGTCTATGACCCCGCGGATGATTTCTCTACTAGATTCAACCCAGGCTTAGCAGACCTTGAGCCGCTGCAAGATGCAAGCGACATCGAATCCCTAAAATCGCTCATACAGGAACATCAAGATTCGACTGGTAGCGAACCAGCCCGAATCATATTAAACAGCTGGGACAAATCCATCGCATCATTTAAAAAAGTTATGCCACGAGACTATAGAAGGGTGCTTGAATCTAAACAAAATAATACTTACAACGACACGGAAGTAGAAAAACATGGGTAAACCAACTGGATTTATGGAATCGGGCCGGACTCCTCCGGAAAGACGAGCAACAACCGAAAGGATATATGACTACAACGAATATTATCATCGTTGGTCAGACACAGAAGCCCAGGATCAAGGCAGCCGATGTATGGACTGTGCAGTTCCATTTTGTCATATGGGATGTCCTCTCGGAAACGTCATACCGGAATTCAACCACCATGTATACAAGGGAGAATGGGAAAAGGCTCTGAAAGTACTATTAAGTACCAATAATTTTCCAGAATTCACTGGTACTCTATGTCCGGCTCCATGTGAAGGATCATGCGTACTTGGCATCAACGACGATCCTGTGACAATCAAGGCTGTAGAGTTAAGTATCATAAATTATGCCTTTGCCCAAGGATGGGTTAGAGCACTGCCGCCCAAGATAGAAACCGGGAAACGTGTCGCTATTGTTGGTTCTGGCCCCGCAGGCCTAGCTGCAGCTCAGCAACTACGTCGTGCCGGTCATGATGTAGTTGTATTCGAACGGGCGGACCGCATCGGTGGGTTGCTACGTTACGGTATCCCAGAATTTAAGATGGAAAAGTGGATCCTAGACCGTCGCTTGCGGCAGATGGCCGACGAGGGAATCGAGTTTAGGGTGAATGTTAATATAGGTATCGATATAGAGTTACAGACTTTACGCGAGGAATACGACGCGGTAGCGCTTGCTAGCGGCGCCACTAAACCACGGGACCTAAAAATCCCTGGTAGAGAACTTGGCGGCGTGCACTTCGCAATGGATTTTCTGACAGCACAGAATCGGATCTGTGAAGGTGAGGAACTCGACGACAGTGAGCTGATGTCTGCGGGTGACAAACATGTCATCATCATCGGCGGCGGTGACACTGGCGCGGATTGTCTCGGGACCTCACATCGCCATAAGGCAAAATCTATTCATCAGTTAGAGATTATGCCACACCCACCTGGCATACGAGGACCCAATAATCCATGGCCCGAGTGGCCACATATATATCGTATCGCGTCCGCTCACGAAGAAGGGGGTGAACGAGTGTACTCCGTTTCAAGTAAGCGATTCATTGATGACGGAACAGGTCAAATACATTCGTTGGAGGTGAACGAGGTCGAAACGAAAATTATTGATGGAAAGCCTCATTTTATAGAAATTCCGGGCTCAGTACGCGAATTACGGTGCGACCTCGCGCTCATCGCGATGGGCTTTACTGGCCCTGAAAAATCACGCTTGCTGGAATCCTCAAAATTAAAGTTGAGCGCGGACGGCAATGTCTGGCGGAATGAAAATTGGATGACCTCCGAAGACGGAATATTCGCTGCCGGCGATATGCAACGTGGCCAATCTCTCATCGTCTGGGCGATCGCGGATGGGCGATCCGCAGCACGTGGGATTGACAAATATCTAATGGGGGATTCTGACCTCCCTGCCCCACTCGCTTAATTGCTCGTGCAATATTCAAGATAAGCAGCGTAGATAAACCAACCCGATTTACGGAATAGTGTTAAAGGAAAGTCGCTTTTTACGGGCATTAAATCGACAACCAGTCGACAAAACGCCCGTATGGATCATGCGCCAAGCTGGGAGATACTTACCGGAGTACCGCGCTACTCGAAAACGGGCCGGTGATTTTCTGACATTGTGCAAAACACCTGAACTCGCGTGTGAAGTGACTTTACAACCACTGGCGCGATACCCACTTGACGCTGCAATCGTTTTTTCTGATATTTTGACGATACCCGATGCCATGGGTCTCGGACTCTCCCTCGTTGAGGGGGTCGGTCCGCGTTTTGCCAATCCTATTCGGACCTCGGCCGACATATTTCGCCTTGGGATCCCAGATCCGGACATAGATTTATCTTATGTCGGTAATGCCATACGACTTATAAAACGAGAATTAAATAATAAAGTTCCTCTTATTGGCTTCTGCGGGAGCCCGTGGACCGTCGCGACCTACATGATCGAAGGTAAAAGTAACCACGATTTTACGCTGGTCAAACGGATGCTCTACGACCAGCCAAAGCTCTTCCACCAATTGCTCGAACTACTTGCAGAATCTAGTCTTCGATACCTGCTAGCGCAGATCGAGGCCGGAGCTGATACTGTTATGATTTTCGACACATGGGGTGGCGTTTTAAGCACACCAGCTTATCTTGAATTTTCGCTTCGGTACTTGAAACAGATCGTAACTGACATCGACGATGTCGTTCCTACAATCGTATTTACTAAGGGTGGCGGACAGTGGTTAGAGTCAATCGCGAACACTGGATGCTCGGCCGTCGGTCTCGATTGGACAGTCGACGTCGCCAAAGCAAAAAACCAAATAGGTGATCGCGTGGCATTGCAGGGTAATATGGACCCCGCAGTGCTCCGTTCCCACCCAATGACAATAGTCAACGAGGCCAACGCCATCGTTGAGGCGTTCGGGGCTCATCCCGGTCACGTTTTCAATCTCGGGCACGGGATAACACCCGACATCGACCCCGACAATGTTGCTGTGCTTATCGATGCGGTCCATTCGCGTAGCGCGACGATACTGTGTAATTCCTCAATATGAATCCGGGGGATAAGAAAAGTTCTTTACGAAACGCCGTGATCATTGCGTCGAAGGGATTCTGTATAGGGGCGGCGGATATCGTACCAGGTGTCTCTGGTGGAACTATGGCTTTTATTCTCGGAATCTATACACGCCTAATCGACGCACTAAATTCTTTCGACACCACCTGGGTCTGTGCGTTACTTAAGTTAGATTTTCGAAGCGCGGTAACACGGCCTCACTTCCAAATCTTGTTGCCACTAGGGGCGGGGCTTCTTGGTGCTGTGATTTTTTTTACCCAGATTATACCGATCCCAAGTTTACTAAGAACATATCCAGAGTATGTCTATAGCCTATTTTTCGGGTTAATTATCGGCTCAATATTCATCCTCTTGATCGATATCGGCTGGAAATCGCTAAGCGACTGGCTATATGTCTTGGTTGGGACAGCACTAGGAGGTTTCTTGGTGACTGCCGTACCCGCACAAACTCCCGATGAGTGGTGGTTTGTTATGGTGAGCGGTGCAATCGCCATTTGCGCTATGGTACTTCCTGGAATATCAGGGTCATTTATACTGCTTATACTGGGCAAATATGTCTATGTTCTAGAAGGGGTAGGTAGTTTAAACCTGGGCATCATCGTCCCGTTCATTTTTGGCGCCGGAGTTGGTTTAATAGCATTCACCCGCCTGCTTTCTTGGCTATTGCGTCGCTACGAACGCCCGATGCTCTTGATCATAGCCGGTTTTCTCGTCGCATCACTGTGGGTCATTTGGCCATTCCAACAACGCCATTACGCCTCAATAGGTGGCACACAACGACTAGTCGAATCAAGCCCAGTCGCACCGCCGTGGAACACAATAACAATCGAAGCATCACTATTGGCACTCATCGGGATTACGATCGTTTTGCTTGCCGGCAAGCTCGCTAAGACGAAAACTGATACACAGGAACACTAATCGAACCTTGCCCATTCATTTTCTTTACCCGCCAAGCTGAAACTCCTTAAAACCCCACTAAAAAACGTAGCTCGCAAGACCTCAAATTTTCTCGTAGAAGATGTGGTAAAAAATTTAAGCGAGCACGTACCGAATGTCACGAGTGCTCACTATTATCGGTTCGATAAAACCTGCTCAAACCACAGATAACAAGCAAAATAAGACAAAAACTGATAGTTGCCGTTGCGCCATACCTCGCGGCGGGGGTAGAGCCGCTCCGCGGTACGACTTCTCCACTAACGACATCGCTAACAAACTGCTTTGATGCGGTCAGAACTTTGCCACGATCATCGATGATTGCCGAAATACCCGTATTTGTCCCACGCAATAAGTAACGCTCTGTTTCTAACGCACGCATACGTGCGATCTGCAAGTGCTGGTGAGGCGCGTCGGAGTCACCAAACCACGCGTCGTTACTAACGTTTACCAAAACCCTAGCATCGGGAAGCGCGCGCGCAACTTCATTTGCGTACGCGTCTTCATAACAAATTGTCACGCCAATTGCATGATTATTGACTGACATTAGCGGCTGCTCATACCCTCCTGGGCTAAAATCAGACATGGGAATTTGTAAAAATGTTGTCAACGGGCGAATCCATTTATTTAGCGGCAGGTACTCACCGAACGGGACGAGATGACGCTTATCGTAACGTCCCGACTCCAAGCCCAACTGGACGACGCTGTTAAAGTAGCCATTTCTGCCTGTCCGCTCACCACTAGGCATACCGACGAGCAGCGACGTGCCGCTTTCCAGGGCACGATCGGTCAGTGCGGTTAGCGTCTCTCCAACTTCATCGGCGAACGCCGGGATCGCTGTCTCAGGCCATATGATCATCGACTTCCCCCAGTGGGGATCCGAAAGTTTCATATATAAGTCGATGCTAGGCTTCCTGTAGGCAGGGTTCCACTTAACAGACTGTGGAATCCCGCCTTGTATCAACGCTACTGATATTGGATCCCCCACCACATGGGTCCAACGAACGTTATGGAGTGCCAGCACTGCGATGACAATACTGATAAGAACCGCTAACGCACTCGTCCGCCAACGTCTCTGGGTTCGTAGTAATACCACAATCGCCGCCGCCACTAACGCCGTTATATAACCAACCCCGTACACTCCGATAACCGGGGCAAAAACCGACAGCGGGGAATCAATTTGTGAATAGCCAACTAGCAGCCAGGGAAACCCAGTAAACACCCATCCACGCAACATTTCCGTTGCCGCCCAGGCTGCGGGGTATAAGCATACGATACGCAGAAATTCGTTTCCCGCAGGCAATCTTGCCGCGAGATAACCACAAAAAGCTGGAAAGCAACATAGAACCAAAACAAAAACAGCGGTGACCGCTGCAGAAAACGCATAAATCGGTAGCCCAAATTGATGAATGCTAATTTGGATCCACCACACGCCGCAACCAAACATTCCCAAACCAAAGATAAAACCTATTGCCGCCGCAACGTTAGGTTCAACGTCGTGCCAAAACCAAAACAGCGCCGTAAGAGAAAAAATCGCCAACACAGGATAGTCATATGGCGAGTACGCCCACGGTAACGTGGAGCCCGCTACCAAAGCCGCACTTAGGACAACGATATTATCGCGCATTTCTATTTAGAGGGTCGGAATCTGCGGTTGTCCCACTCACCATTAGAGCCCTAGTAAAGATCACAGTTACCGTAACTGGCTATATCGTCGCTTGCACAGCGGCGACGACATAGCACTAACATCGATTCCGTATTGATTTCCCGCTGTGTCAATTAATTCGAGGGTAGCCTAACCAGTTTCAACACCGTCTGATATTTTTATTACACGCATTAGACGGATCCGCCTTCTATCGGCTCGTAGTATTTTAAATTCATACTCGTTAATCTCAATTTTTTCACCACGTCTAGGAACGTAACTAAAAGCGCTTGTGACAATACCCCCAATCGTGTCATACGATTGTTCGTCAAGATCTGATCCGAAAAATTCGTTAAATTCCTCGATTGGGGTATGTGATTTAACTGTAAACCTGTTGCCTTGGTGTTTTCGTATTAGTTCTTCGTCTTCGATATCGTGTTCATCGTCAATCTCTCCGACGATTTGCTCGATAACATCTTCGATACTAATAAGACCATCTATTTCACCATACTCATCGATCACTATGGCGAGGTGATTTCGACTGGTCCGAAATTCGCGCAACAATATATTAAGACGCTTACTTTCCGGAACAAAAACTGCAGGCCGAATAATATCCTTTATATCGAACTGCTGTTGTGGATCGATTGCAAGTGAAAGAAGATCTTTTGCAAGCAAAATCCCCAAAACTTTTTCACGCTTTTCATCCAAAACCGGGAATCGTGAATGGCCAGATTCAATAATTTCTGGCAGTATGTCTGTGGGGCGAGCATTCTCGTCGACAAAAGTCATCTGTGACCTAGCCACCATAATATCTCCGACTTTTAATTCAGAAACAAGCAAGGCTCCCTCCATCATGGCTACTGTTCCTATGTCTATAAGGTGCTTACTCTCTGCTTCCTCCAGTTGTTCTATAAGGTATTGTCGATCAATTGGACCGGCAGTAAAAATACTTCGCGCGCGACGCCACCAGTTTAAAAGCAATCTCAGCTGTTTCGATCTTAGAAATTTTGATCTCATATGTATGGATCAGGGTAACGCAGATCGTGCAATAACTCTCGCTCAAGTTGCTCCATTTTTTCTGCGTCTATCGGATCAACATGGTTATAGCCGAGCAAGTGCAAGGTACCGTGGATCACCAAGTGTGCCCAATGAGCGTTAGCGACTTTGCCGTCGCGGTGCGCCTCCATGTCTACCACGGGGGCGCAGATAACAACGTCTCCAAGCAGAGGTGGGGAAATCTCCAAATCGTCTATACAAAACGCAAGTACGTTCGTGGGACCTGTACCTTTTCGCCATCTCTCATTCAATTCTGTACCTTCCTCAATACCGACTACACGGACAGTCATTGCCATTTCCTCGGCGCACAAATCTAGTGCGTGCTCCGCCCATCTACGAATATCCTCTGGACGAGGAACCTCATCGGATTTGGTCGCGATTTGTATATTAACGCTCATATTTAAAGCGCGCTGCGATTCAATCAGCGCTACTTACCTTATTCTCATAAGCTTCGTAAGCGTCCAAAATGCGTCCAACGAGCTGATGTCGAACAACGTCTTTAGTTCCAAAATACGTGAAACTTATTCCATCGACACCCTTTACGATATCCACAACGTGACGTAGACCAGATGGCTTACCGCGGGGCAGATCGACTTGGGTTACGTCACCCGTAACAACTGCTTTTGAACCAAACCCGATGCGCGTTAAAAACATCTTCATTTGTTCAATCGTAGTGTTTTGAGCTTCATCGAGGATTATGAATGACTCGTTGAGCGTTCGTCCCCTCATAAACGCCATTGGTGCTACTTCAATGATATTACGATCGATAAGTTTCGCAACACGCTCAAATCCTAACATTTCGTAGAGTGCGTCATACAATGGCCGCAAATATGGATCTACCTTCTGCGCCATGTCGCCTGGTAGAAATCCCAAGCGCTCGCCAGCTTCAACGGCGGGACGCACGAGACAAAGACGCCGAACCTGATCGCTTTCGAGCGCGGCGACCGCACAAGCGACTGCCAAGTAGGTCTTTCCGGTTCCCGCCGGGCCAATCCCAAAATTAACATCGTGCTGGCGGATATTTTTTATGTACGCACGTTG